>QQUB01000435.1 GCA_008501835.1 Bacteroidota bacterium | reverse complement strand
CAGGCGCAATGATCCTGATCGGAGGCTTTTGTGAAGTCATAACACGTGCCTGAGCGGAAGAGGTATCCGTGCGCAAAAGCATGGAAGGGTAATTCCTCTGATCGAATGTATCTTGCATATCTCTTGCCGTGTGGTCTTAAGGGGTATTCATGGCCGTAAAGTTGTGCCAGTCATCCTCGATTTCTCTTTCTTCCGCAACCACGAATCCGATACGTTCAAAAATGTTGATAATACGGTTCATGGTAATGGCAATAGGATGACGTGAGCCCAAAGGCAATGGCTCTCCCGGAGCGGTCAGGTCGATGTTGCCGGCACCTGCTTCTTCTGCTGCAGATTCCATTTTGATCTGCAGGTTTTTAAAGGTAGCTTCCGCGGTGGTTTTTGCTTCATTGATAAGTTGTCCAAAATCCCTTTTTAATTCATTAGGGATGTTGCGGATCTCGCCCATCAAGCCTTTCAATATATTCTTGGAACCCAGGTATGTTCTCCTGAATTGCTCCAGTTCTTCAGCCGATTTTGGGGCTGAATCCTTGATCTCGTCAATTATTTTTTTGATCTTTTCAAATGCTTCTGTCGCCATTACGCTTAAAATTTCCGTAGTTGTCTTTTAATCTTTTTCGGATATAACACCAGATCCGAAAAAATAATTACGCAAAGGTAAGGTATTATTGGTTTTTACCTAAAATCTGTTGGTTCCTTTTGCGGAAAAGTGATGCTGGTTTACTGGTTGCCGGTTGCTGGTTATCGGTTCTGGCTCGCAGATTAACTGTTTAATGTTGTTGATTTTGTTTGAAGGCTTGATTTGTTCAAGTTGTCTTAGCGAACTTCGCGCTTCCTGGCGTCCTTGCGGTTAAATTATCTCTGTTCCCTGTGGTTAAATAATTTGTGATATTATAACTTTTCAATAAAACTAATTTTGTCTGCCTACTAATATCAAACCACCTCAAACAATACCAAATCAAGTCCTTCGTTTTGATGTTGTGGAAAAGCTGACGGACAAGATAAAAAAGATCAAAACACAGGATTTGGCCGTGTTTTTGAGCTGGTTTGTAATACTGGGTATGGTGTTCTCTCCATTTTTATTGTCCGTGGCTATGATCGGGATTGGTGTGCTGGCGGTTTTTTCACTGAAAGGGTGGATGCCGGTTTTTCATCCTGATCTTTTGAGGCACATTCGTTCCTATCTTTCCGATAAAGCGTATCTGGTCATTTCTCTCATGTTTTTTATTGTGCTCCTGAGTGGGGTGATCACTGAGCCAGGTAACTGGGATTATTGGGGAGAGCGTATTCGTTTGAAAATCGCTTTTCTGCTTTTTCCCTTTGCTTTTGCAGCTTTACCTCCATTTTCTGATCGGGCATTTAAGGGCATCTTATATGTTTTTGTAGGAATTCTGTTTTTTACGTGTCTGGGAATCGGGTTAAATTATCTGGTCAATTTTGAAGAGATCAATAAATTGATGCACCAGGGGCAGCCTATGCCTACTCCCCGTAACCACATCCGTTTCAGTCTTTTGCTGGCATATAGCATCATTGCAGCATTTTTTCTGTACCGGAAGAAGTTTGTGCTCAAGTATGCATGGGAGACTCCAGTGATGCTGGGTGTTTCGGGCATTCTTTTTCTGTTTTTGCATTTGCTATCCGTGAGAAGTGGTTTGGCAGCATTTTACATTACGGCTGGCATCCTTATTTTGCAAAAAACCTGGGTATCCAAGCGTTATTTGACTGGATTATTACTCATAGCGTTGATGGCGGCGGTACCCTTGATTGCCTATTATACCATTCCAAGTTTTAAGGCCAAGGTAGATTACAGTCTTTATGATCGATGGGTAAGAAAACACGATCTTTCTAAAAGTGATTATTCAGACGGGGCCAGGGTGATGTCCATAAAAATGGGGCTAAATATTGGAAATGAGCACCCTGTTTTCGGGACCGGAGCCGGAAATCTGAGACAGGAAGTAAAAGTTCGTTATGCTGAGAAATTCCCGGAAATCGAACCTAAAATGCCTCACAATCAACTGGTGTCTGTCTATGCCGGGACGGGAGTTGTTGGATTGGCACTTTTCCTTTTCGCCTTTTTCTTTCCTTTGTTTTATAAAAAGGCTTATCGCAATACGATGTTTCTGAGTTTTAATATTATTGTTTTTCTGTCATTCATGGTGGAGAATACGATTGAGAATTCTATCGGCATCGCGTTCTACCTGTTTTTCCTTTTATTGAATTTGAATTATCAAACACCGCAGCGGGAAGGGGAGTGAGGTTCGGGTAGCGAGTTACGGGTTACGGGTTTGAGTTGTTTCAGGTTGTAATAATTTTTCAAAAAGAAAAGCCTGAAAGCCTGCCCCGCGCCAAAGGTCGGGGGCATGTTGCTATTAGCCTATCTATGTTCCAATGGCTTAAGGCCAGTGCAATTGATATACATGAATTATGAAAAAACAGGTTTAGATGCATTCTTCTATTGCACCGTCCTTTAGGGCGGTGATGAAAAATGCTGAACGATCAGGCCTTCAGGCCTTTCACTTTTGAATTCTAGGCATAATATTCTTCCTCCGGTCGTCTCACTCTTCCCCGGAATATAAATCCGGCCAATACGCCAAACACAAATCCACCAATATGGGCCCACCAGGCAACACCAGATCCGGTCATATTACTGAGGTTTTGCACGCCACTGTAAGATTGTTGGATAATCCAGAATCCGAGGAAAAGGAAAGCAGGTATTCTAATAAAAATGAAGAAAACCAGAGTCCTGATCCGACTTCTTGGAAACATGACCAGGTAGGCTCCCATCACAGCTGCGATAGCTCCACTAGCTCCTACGGTGGGAATGTCGCTGTAATAGTTGAAAAAAATATGCCCTGCCTGTGCCGCCAGAATGCCCAAAATGTAAAAGACCAAAAATCTTCTGCTGCCGATGGTTGCTTCGATATTGTCAGCAAATACCCACAGGAAAACCATATTTCCGATAAGGTGCATCCAGCTGCCGTGCAGGAAGGCACTGGTAAATAAAGTATAAAGATCTTCGCCCCGGGTTATTTCTGCCGGGATGGCACCGTAATAATAAATGAATTGATCATAAACCTCCCAGGACATGCTGGATTGCCAAATGTAAATCAGTACGTTAATGGCAATGAATCCGTAACTAAAAAGAGGGAAATGTCCGTGTTTGACCTGGTCGTCACCAATGGGGAAAATCATTTATCCTGGTTTATTTTTTTATGAATTTTACTTGTCCTGAACTGTTGCCGTTTTCGAATTGTAAAAAGTAAATTCCAGTAGGAAAACGAGAAACATCTATATAATTATTATGCAGGGTTTCTTTTTCAAAAAGCACTTGCCCTGTCATATTAGTAATACGGATTTTGAAATCGATGGTTGAGTTAGATTCCAAACATAATCGTTCCTGCACAGGGTTCGGGAAAACTTTCAATTGAGTTTGGTCCGGATCGTTTACGTCCGTTACCAGCATGATGTCCTGACTAAGGGCAACTCCGCAGTAAATATTCTGGGCATTGAGCGTTACCTCGTAATTGCCGGGAGCTGCGTATTCATGAACAGGGTTTTCTTCCGTACTGGTATTCCCATCACCAAAGGTCCAGTTATAATTAACAGCATATTCGGAGTTATTGCTGAAACTCACGATCAGACCGTCCACAACTTGCCAGGTAAATAATGGTTCTGGTGGCGGAAGGATCTCAATGATGCCTTCTGCTGTAAAAGTATTTGACCCTGTATTACCCGAAGCCGTTAAGGAAACATCGTAAACACCCGGTTCGCTATAAATAATGGTTGGATTTTCTTCCGTTGAGGTGGCTGGAGTTCCTCCGGGAAAATCCCAGGACAACTCATTATAAACACCTGTAGAAGTATTTGTGAACTGTACTTCAATTGGGGCACAACCTTCGCCTTCTGTAAATGTAAAGGAGACAAAAACCGGGGCAGTGAGGGCGATTTCTAATGAAGTTGTATCCTGCCCACATCCATTTAAGGCTATTAGTGTTACCTCATAGGTTCCAAAATCTGAAAAAGTGAATTCAGGATTTTCAATTTCTGTGAAGTTACCATCGCCCAATTCCCATAGGTAGGAGTCTGCATCAATTGAGTTATTTTGGAAAGAGACGGTCAGGTTATCGGTTGAAAAATTAAAATAAGCCTGAGGTAAAGGGTTAACCACAACAGGAATAGCTGCCGAAATCAATTCATCGGAACAGTTGCCTGAAATAACCAGCCGAAGCTGGGTTCCGTTCAGGAGTTCAGTGATCGGACTGATTTGTAACAGAGGGGTATCTGTACCCGAGAAAGCATCCGTATCATTGATGTTTGTGAATCCGGATCCGTTATCCAACTGCCATTGGTAGCTCAGATTTGCCCCTGATATTTCCACATTGACAAAAACTTCGTCACCTGTACAGGCAAAGATCACTTCGGTTTGGGAAACAATTTCAGGGCTTTCAAATACTTCCGTACCTTCTGGTATTTCATCCTGAGTTTCCAGGGTGCCTGAAAACCCATTAGCAGCTCCATTGGTATCATCATTACAAGCAGTGGAGTTGAAACTCATTCCTGCAAAACCGCCACTTATGCTTAGGGGATTAACGGTAATATTCGAAGAGGCCAGTATTCTTCCTCCGCTTCCACCACCACCGGGCCCAAGACACCGGTCGGCATTGTCATTGTCTGCATCACCACCGCCACCTCCTTTGGCTTCAAAGTGAAAACCTGATGCTACCGGCGCTATGAATACAATACTTCCTGCTCCACCACCGCCACCGGCTCCATCGCCGGTTGAAGCTATAGCATGGTCACCATTGGCTTTAATGGTATACCCTAATCCTTGGAATTCTTCAGCTATGATTATTACAATTCCCCCGCCGTTAGCACCATTGGTGCCAACACCGTTATTTTCATGTCCTGCTCCGCCACCGCCACCCATGAAAAGGCGACCTGAGGCACCGGAAATCCCTTTACCTCCCCGACCGGGATAAAAGCCATCACACCCAAAAGTAGAGGGTTCGTTATTTTCACCACCTTGCCCGCCCGAAGTCACATTAGCGCCGCCGCCGCCACCTGAATTGTGATCGTTTCCACCACCACCGCCGTTAGCCTGGGTACCTCGACCATGTTCCATGCCAGGTAAAATCGCTGCAATTCCTTCACCCTTTGGTGCGCCACGCCAATTATCCTGATCGTAGGAGTAATTATCAGCATTGGTGAGCCAATTGCAGTTGTTGTTGCCACTTACATTGGAAATGCCTCCACGAAATCCTTTTCCGCTGACATCAATATCTGCATCTGTGATCAACTGTCCGTTGACTTTAATGGCCAGCACCCCACCGGTTTGTCCATCCCAGGCAGCACAGGTCAGCGTACCTTCCACAATGGCAGAATCGTATTCCGGAAGGGAAAGCACCTGGACTTTACCATCAAAATCGTAGGTGTTGACTGGCAGATTGGTTAAAATTACTCCATTGGCTGTAATAGCATTGATTTCTGCGATTTCGTATTTTCCTGCCTGTCCCAAAGAAGTGATGTCGCCAAAACTGCTGTTGTTGGAGGTGCTGATTTCCGCTCCCTGCATCTGGATGATGATAATTTGCATGCCTGCCTCAAACCCATCGCTGGAGGATATTGTGAGTTCGTTGGAACATTCATCAAAGCCGGTAGCTACAGCATATTGATTGATGATACCGGAGATCTCTTCCTGTGCAAAAGATGTGAGAGCAACAGCCAATAGGATCAGAACTAAAGAGAAGAAACGCATGGTTTATTATTTTGCCAAATGAAGTTGATGGGTCAAAATAAAGCAAATACGTTCAAAATTCCTAAGTGTGCGCCCAACCTCCGGGGTTTCCATTCCGAAATTTGAGGATTTTGCGTAAAATTGATAATTGCTGAGGCACAAAACCTCGGAGGTTCACTGGCCATATTTGATCAATTTTTGACGAAATTCATACTTGCCCTTTTTGACATAGAGTTGATAATTCCCGGGAGGTAGGGCAAGAGGTTTTAAGGTAATTGGGTTTGAATTGTACTTTTCGTTTATAATAATTTTGCCGTTAAGGTCGACGATTTGGACTTCAACGGGACCTGCTGAGTTATTATCCTGGATTTCAATGGAAAGATGTCCGGAAAATGGATTGGGGAAAACCTTGCAGTTTAAGAGTAGATTGGTATGGGCAAGATTGGTAACTTTTCCCAGTTTTCCAACAGTAGCCATAATATTTGTTGCACAGGAAAAATAAATGTCCTCATTTGGCGAAACATCAATTGAAATGAGGTTGTAATTTGAATTTTCAGGATCGATAGGTTCAACCCTGTCTATTTCCTGACCTAAAGGATTATATTTGATGATAAAGATTGAATGTGAGGTAGAAGGGTTTTCCTCATTGCCGGCAATGAATATGGACTTTCCGTTAATATCCAGATCTTTTGGGGAGAGAAAGTCTTCTTCATAATTGAATTGTTTTTCCCAAATCAGATTCCCAAAACTGTCCAGTTTTGTCAGAAGCATACCGGACTCTTCTCCCTCATAATATCCCAGGCAATAAACATTTCCATTCAGGTCGAAGTCGACTTCCAGAACATAGGTGTTTTCGGCGGTATCTACCAACGGTTTTTGATATTCCCAAAGGATTTCACCCTGAGTGTTGAGCTTGGAAATTTTGTAGATCTTGGAATCATCATATAAAATGTAAATGTTTCCATATTTATCCCGGGGAAAATTGTTTTTCGATGTAGTGTAAAAAGTGTGGAATTCGATTTGATCAATATTGTTCAAAAGTATTTCAGCTGTTGAGTCGACCAATTCTCCGGTTTCCATATTTCTTTTGTAGAAAATGAAAGCTTCTTGCCTTTTGTGGATGCTTCCGATGATGCTGTCATTTGCTACAAAACAATTGATAGAGCCATTAGCAGGAATGCTGTCGTACAAAGTCCACAATTCTTCTCCCTGATTATCAAATTTCGAGATAAAAGGAGAGTAATAAACTTCATTTTCGTATTCATTTTCTTCGTCATAATACAACATGCTTGCACCGCCGGAAATGTAATAATCTCCTGTCTCAGAAACAGCAATATTATGTGCTGATGTCCGGTTGTTCCAAATCGGAGGCCATAAGGGGCCTGGAAGCATGCCCAGGGATTGGTAAAGTTGGTGGAATATTAATTCACCATCGATTGATAATTTATAAAAATCGGTATAAGCATCATAAGTGTCTTCCCAGGTATTGATAGCATTGCCTAAAAGGATTATGTTTTGATCCTGATCCACAAAAAAATCAGTTAAGTATTGTCCGTAAAATTCGCTGTAACCAAGGATTTGTTGCCATAACAACTCTCCTTGATTATTGTGAACCTTACATTTGTAAAAACTCAAACCGGTTTCATTTGGTACGGAAATTCCATTCCAGATTGAAACGACTTTACCGCTTTCTATATAAATGATATTATCAGGTGAACTCAGGTGACCGAAATAGGTGGAAGGGGCGAAATGTTGCTCCCTATCAATCCATTCTAAAACATAATTATCCTGGCTGTTGGCAGTGAAAAAAAAGAAAAAAAGTAGCGTAGAGAGGGTAAAAGTTTTCATTGATAATGATTTTCACGGTTTTCTGGAATCAGTGTTAATTTCGGGTTGTCAAGTTGATTTTCAAAGAAAAATAAAAGAAATATTTCCAGCCCTTTCTGATTTTCGAGGTTAGGCAATCTGCCTTGCGAATTTTAGGATTAAACTTTATTTTCCTATTTTGCACCCCTAATCAAAATACAACCATACCCTCAATGAGTAAGAAGTATTCTTCCATTCATTACAACGATTATTTGCAATTAGGCAAAGTCCTTGACAGCCAGCATCCACGAAGTACAGAGTTTGGGGAAGAGGCTCACGATGAAATGCTTTTCATCATAATCCACCAGGTCTATGAGTTATGGTTTAAAGAGATCATTCATGACCTGACTTCTGTGATGCGGATGTTTGAGACGGACTCTTTGGATGAACGCAATGTTGGAATTGCCGTTGCCAGGTTCGAAAGGATTATTGAGATCCAGAAAATTCTCATCGATCAGATCAAGGTACTGGAAACCATGACGCCGTTGGATTTCCTCGATTTCAGGAATTATTTACTTCCGGCTTCCGGTTTTCAAAGTTATCAATTCAGAGTAGTAGAAGTCGCGCTTGGTTTGAAACGCCAGGGGAGGATAACGTATAACAAAACGGTTTATTCCAGTGTTTTCACAGAAGAGCAACAAAAGTATTTGAACGATTTGGAGAGTGGGAAATCCATGCTGGAACTTGTGGAAGCCTGGTTGGAGCGGACACCGTTTTTGAGCTTCAAGGGATTTGATTTTCATGAAAAATACAAATCGGCAGTTAAAAGCATGATCGATAGGGAAAAAACCGCCATTGCTGATACCGGTTACCTTTCCGAAAAGGAAAAAGATCTAAGGCTGAAGATGATCGGGGACACAGATACCTATTTCCATTCGGTTCTGGATGAAGCATTTCACAATGAAAAAGTGAAAAAGGGAGAGTTAGCCCTTTCGTATAATGCCACAATGGCCGCTCTGTTGATCAACCTTTACAGGGATGAGCCAATTCTCCGGATGCCGTATTTGTTGCTGACAAGACTGGTGGAAATCGATGAGCTTTTTACAACCTGGAGATACAGACATGCTCAAATGGTCATGAGAATGCTCGGGCGAAAAATTGGAACAGGAGGGTCTTCCGGACATAAATATCTGAAGGAAACTGCCGAACGACATACCATTTTTCTGGACCTGCAAAATATTTCCACCTTAATGATCCCACGTCAGGATCTTCCTGAATTGCCGGAGGATCTGAAAAAACAGTTGGGGTTTTATTATTCGACTAGGTAAAAAGTACCAGTGAGCAGTACCAGTTGGCAGTTGGGTTTGGGGTGAGGAGTGTAGAGTGTGTTTAATCACAGAGTAACTCAGAGTAGGCACAGAAAGTACGGAGATAATTTAACCGAAAGGTATGCAAGGCCTATGAATTAGTTGTGACAGGTGTTTTCCACTTGAATTATTCAAACCTGAAACTCTTTAAACAACATCAAACCATGTGAAACAACATCAAACGCGAGCCTGCGAGCTTGAAACAAAGAGCGCAGCGACCATTGCAACCAGTAACCAAAACTATAAATACCATGAGTCAATTAGTAACACCTGTCAATTTCATGAAGTGGATTGACGACAACAGAGACAAGCTGAAGCCACCAGTGTGTAACGAAGTGGTTTGGGAAAATACCGATTACATTGCCATGGTTGTCGGTGGGCCCAATTCACGTAAAGATTATCACTACAATGAAACACCGGAATTCTTCTATCAGATCGAAGGAGATATGGTGCTTAAAGTGATAGATGACGGAGAGTTCAAAGACATTCACATTAGGGAGGGAGAGATCTTTACATTGCCACCAAAAGTGCCGCATTCACCTCAGCGATTTGCCAATACTGTAGGTTTGGTCATTGAATCCAAAAGACCGGAAGGCATGATGGATGCATTGGAATGGTATTGCGAAAGTTGCGGTCATCAATTGTACCGTGAGCCATTTCCACTGGAAAATATCGTAACACAAATGCCGGTAATTTTTGATCGCTATTATAATGATGAAAAGTTGCGTTCCTGTGACAATTGTGGTCATGTGATGCAACCACCGGCCTAATGAAGT
>QQUB01000188.1 GCA_008501835.1 Bacteroidota bacterium | reverse complement strand
TACCGGATATCCTAATAACGATGTAGGGCATTTTTGCCGTAAATACATTTATAAGCATTACGTTCCGCATGCATACTATGGAGATTGGGCCTGGGAAGATCATGATCCTGCTTTGGGTTTGAAGCGTCATGCATTCATGAGTAAAGAGTTGGCAGAAGTGATCCGCCGTACCAGCCCTGAAGCCAGTGGATTGCTTTTATTTGCCAATGTATGCTGGTATCAAGACGTCTTTCAACACGACAGGATCACCCCCTATCCAATTCACCATGCTATGAAACTCGCCTACCAGCCTGTGCTTCCAAGCCTTGAACTGTTTGGGCGAAATTTTTATGCCGGTGATAGTTTTACTCCCCGCTTTTATGTAGTCAATGACCATACCACCGGACAAACACTGGAAAATGGCAACTTCGAATGGCAAATCGAATATAATGACCAGATATTGGCTCAGGGTGTCAGATCACTTCCTTCTATCAGGCATGACAGTAAATTCCTTGACTCCATTCGCATTGACTTTCCCCAACATTTGCCACTCCCCAAAATCAATGGCCAGATAAAAGTTAAACTCAACCAATCCGGAACCACCGTAGCCCAAAATGAATACGACATCATCATCAGTCAACGGGAATGGGCTTCTTTACCCGAACAATTAAAGGATAAAAGGATTGGGTTATTCGATGTTACCGGAGATACCAAAGCACTTTTTGATCATCTCAACATCACTTATATCGAATTAAAGGACCTTACACAAATTCGTTTTATCCAGCTCGATGCCCTGGTAGTTGCCAATCTGGATTCAGGAGATGAAGTACCGTATAATTGGGAAGATGTTAAAAAAATGCCGGCCAGAGGTGTTCCCACTTTATTGATCCATCCGGGCAAACATTTACAATGGTTATTTTGGTGGGAAGTGGATGAAATATATGAAAGGAAGGGGCGCATTGTACATATGAAGGTTCCGGAGCATCCCGTTTTTGAGGAGATAGCACCTTTTGATCTGGCATGGTGGCAACAGGAAGGCCGCGAACGTCCACGGGCCTGCCGACGTTCCTACCGCTTCAAAAAGACGGAGGGTATTACACCTCTTTGCACTTATTTGAGACCGCATGTTTATATTTCAAAGCCTGAAGAAGAATTGCCGGAGATGAATGGAATTCCTCTAGCAGAAATATCTCTTAACGGTGGGAAACTCATTGCCTCTGAACTGGAGCTGAACAGTGGGGTCAATGATCCGGTAGCGGCAAAGGTTTTTGTAAACATTTTAGCGTATTTACTTCAAGAGGAATAAAAAAATCAGGCTATTTCATAGGAAAAATCATAGCTCTGATGCCCTTTTTTTAACTCACGCAGATTTCGCTGATTTTCGCTGATAAAAATTTTTCCATAATATTTATCTGCGATATTCTGCGTCATCTGCGTGAACCATCCTACGAGACAATCTCAATTCTCCTACCTGGAGACTACAAAAGACTGCTGAAGAACCATATTATTGCCAGGTGCCTGCGCACGAAGGTAGTAGACCCCATTAGCCATCCCGCTAACATCCAATGATTGTTGTGAAAAGCCATCTCTGTGCTCCACCTCAAAGGTACGGATCAACTTGCCCTGAACGGATATAACCTGAATCTGAAGATCTTCATCTGTTCCGCCGAGGATTCTGATATCAGATTGATTTTTCACCATATTGGGAGTCAATTGAAGGGTCAGTTGTTCATTACAATTCAGTTCTGCCGAAATAACATTGCTGAATGATTCCTTCCCATCAAAATCTACCTGCCGTAGTCGGTAGTAATTTTTACCGAAAGGCTTTTGGTCAATAAATCGATACACCGTTTTCTCCTGACTGTCTCCCTGGCCAGCAACTTGTCCGATTTCTTTATAAACAGTTCCGTCATCACTCCTTTCTATGACAAATTTTTCATTATTGACTTCCCTTGCCGTGGCCCATTCAAGTGTTATTTCACAATTATCCTGTATAACATCAAAATAAATGAGATCTACCGGCAACAATGGCAATGAAGGATCATTCAACCAGAATTTGTGCAGGGACTCTGATCCAAATTCTCCACCAGAGATGACCAGATTACCTCCTGACCAAACTTTAAAATGTCCATATCCATAAGAACAACAGATTCCATCACCATAGGAATCGTAAATATTGAATTGGTAACAGCCATTTTCTGTGGCAGTAACATTCGCATCAGGAATGGAACTCTGACCATTGGAATAAGGAGGGCTATTTAAAATCACCACACCATTCGGGTCAATAATTTCCCATGAAGTTTCCGCAGGATAATCATCCGGATCAATTTCCACGGTAAGCTGGGCATCCGTTGCTTCAGGTGCGGCAGCTACTATAAGGTCCTCTTCATCTCCTGAAGGTCTCGTATCTGTGAATCCGTTGGGACTAACTACTTTGGCCGTCCAGGTCCCAACCTCTGCAACCGGATAGGATACTGTTACAGTTGTTCGTTCGGCATGGCTAAGGTACTGGCTTGAAAAACTTTGGGTATGCACCACGGTTCCAGATGGATTTCTGAGTTCGATATCAAAAGAATTTAAAGTGGCTGTACCTGCATTGTACACCTCTAGTGCAAAGTCTGCATTTCCACCGCTCGGGCAAATATACTGTGCGCCGTGAACCAGCAGCAAAGTGGCATCATGCACTTTATCATCAAATGCCCCCGGACACATGTTCCTTACATTTTGCCAAAAAGCCCATTTGGAGGTTCGGCCGATTTCTGCGGCAGTTCCGGAACCACAATGGAGGAATAATGTTGGATATCCCCCAAAGTTATAATGTGAAGCCACATGGGCTCCCCATCCATTAGGGCCGATAATCGGATATTCGGTACCGGCGGTCCAGTCACCCTGAGAATCTCCCCCTCCCATCAACTGGGAATTAGATGACCCCTGGTCTCCATCGATGAAAAACACCATGAATTCATTGGTCCCATCCGGACCAAAATCATGATACAATTCTTCCATCACTCCGGTTTGATGCCAGGACCAGCAGGGTGGGCACCAATGCGCAGATAAGTCCACCAAAACTGCCTTATTATTGTGATCTGTGATATCGTGATAATTACCCAGATAATCATAAGCCGTCCAGCTCTGGGCATTGAGGGAAATTGCCAAAAGCAATATAAATACGTTTGAAAGGAGTAGTCTTTGCATTACATGAGATAGTTGTTTAAGTAATTATAGGAAAAATTTGGGACATCAAAAACTGTAAGCCTTTCTATATTAAAAAAATAACTATGCAATTGAATTGCATTCATTTCCTTCTTACCTTTGTGGACGGTGAAAATAAAAATACACATATTATCAGTTTACCTGCTGCTCCTGGCTTTTCTGCCATGTGGAGATGGAGGCAATAATATTGTTGAAATGGCTTATAGCCTGTTTGAAATTGAACATGAACATCACTCTGATCATGAGCATCATTCAAACACCTGCGATGATGATTTTTGCTCCCCTTTTTGTTCCTGCAGCTGTTGTTCAATAAGTCTTAACACGGAGGAAGAACCCCCTATGGTTATCCATCCTCCGGCTATTTCCACCACAAATAATACTTCTTTTTTGGGAAACATTATCACTTCTTCATTTCTCGATACCATTTGGCAACCACCTCGACTTGGTTAATCATTTTTCGTGGGATTATTGTGCCCACTTGCATGCATTTTCTTGATTAACTAAAACATTAACTCAGAATGTTTGATAAAATTATTGCTTATTCTATCCAGAATAAGTTTGTTATCGGGCTATTGGTAGCAGCCCTTACGATTTGGGGACTTTACTCCCTGCGTCAAATACCCGTTGATGCGGTTCCTGACATCACAAACAATCAGGTTCAGGTTATCACCATTTCCCCGACGCTGGCTACCCAGGAGGTCGAGCAATTTATAACGGCCCCCGTTGAACTCTCTCTTCAGAATATTCAGCAGTTGGTTGAAATCCGATCTATTTCCAGATTCGGGCTATCGGTTGTGACTATTGTCTTTGAAGAAAACATGGACATTTATCTTGCCCGCCAGCTGGTTGGCGAGTACCTGAAAGAAGCTGAAGAAAATATTCCCGATGGTTTGGGCACTCCGGAAATGGCTCCAATTTCCACAGGACTTGGAGAAATTTATCAATACGTTGTCCGGACCGAAGATGGATATGAAGACCAGTATTCAATCACTGATTTACGCACCATTCAGGACTGGATTGTCAAGCGACAACTATCCGGGATTGAAGGTGTTGTGGAAGTCAATACCATGGGGGGATTCCTCAAGCAATACGAGGTTGCGGTAAATCCTTCTATGCTCAAATCCATTGGTATCAGTATTACCGATGTTTTTGAAGCGCTTGAAAGCAGCAACGAAAATACCGGGGGTGCATACATCGAAAAAAATCCAAGCACCTATTACATCCGTACGAATGGTGTTATCAAATCCATAGCTGATCTTGAAAACATCGTGGTGGATGTGCGTAATGGTCGTCCCATTTTGATCAAGGATGTAGCCAAGGTTCAGTTCGGAAAGGCACCCCGTTATGGAGCCCTTACCCGGGACGGGGAGGAAGCCGTGGGTGGCAAGGTTATGATGTTAAAAGGTGCCAATGCTTCCACTGTTACTGAAAGGATTAAAGAAAGAGTTGAGCAGATTCAAAAGTCATTGCCGGAAGGGGTGGTTATCGAGCCTTATCTCGTCCGGGACAAACTGGTATCCACGGCCATCGGCACGGTTCAGAAAAACCTACTGGAAGGTGGTCTTATTGTAATTTTCATCCTCGTGATAATGCTGGGTAACTGGCGGGCGGGCTTGATTGTATCTTCCGTTATTCCCTTATCTATGTTGTTCGCGGTTGCCATGATGAACATATTTGGGATTTCTGCTAACCTGATGAGTTTGGGTGCCATTGATTTTGGGTTGATTGTGGATGGAGCTGTTATCATTGTAGAATCCATTGTCCATCGGTTGCAGGTAACTTCGGCGGGAAAAACCCTCACTCCGGTTCAGATGGATGGTGAGGTAAAAACAGCAACACAAAAAATCAGAAACTCCGCTGCATTTGGAGAGATCATCATTTTAATGGTTTACATCCCTATCCTTGCACTTGTTGGCATCGAAGGAAAGATGTTCAAACCCATGGCCCAAACAGTAATGCTGGCCATTGGTGGTGCTTTGGTTCTTTCGCTGACCTATGTGCCCATGATGTCAGCTTTATTTCTGAATAAAAAGGTATCCAATAAAAAAACAATTGCCGACAGGGTCATGGCTTTCAACCAACGACTGTACAGCCCTATATTGAATCTTGCCCTGAAATTCAAAGCTCTTTTTGTGATAGCTACCGTTGGGCTTTTCATCATCACCCTTGCAGTATTCAACAGAATGGGCGGAGAATTCATCCCTACATTGGAAGAAGGGGACCTGGCGATGCAGCAAATCTTACCACCAGGAACATCCCTGTCTCAAAGTATTGAAATATCGCAGTTGATACAGGAAAAACTCCTCGATGAATTCCCCGAGATTGAAGATGTGGTCACCAATATCGGAGCTGCTGAAATCCCAACAGATCCCATGCCGGTGGAAATTGGCGATTTCATCCTTGTAATGAAACCCAAGTCGGAATGGACCTCAGCTTCCAACCGGCAGGAAATGTTTGAAAAAATCGAGGAATCTCTGAGTGTCATCCCCGGTGTAGGTTATGAATTTTCACAACCCATCCAATTACGTTTTAACGAATTGATGACGGGCGCCAAGGCAGATATTGCGATCAAACTTTATGGAGATGATCTGGACCTGCTGTACAAAAAGGCCAAGGAAGCTGAAAAGGTCATTTCCTCCATTGATGGTGTAGGTACAGTCAATGTGGAACAAACCATTGGCATGCCACAGATCATTATCAATTTCAGGTATGATAAAATGGCTCAGTATGGTCTCCAGGTCAAGGATGTGAACCAGGTAGTTCGTGCCGCCTTTGCAGGAGAACAGGCCGGGATCATTTATGAAGGAGAAAGGCGATTTGATCTGGTAGTCAGACTGGATGAATCCTTCCGAAAGGATCTGGAAAATGTAAAAAGCCTATACATCACTCTTGATAACGGTACCCAGGTTCCTTTACAGGCAGTAGCTGATGTTGACCTTATTGACGCTCCAATGCAGATTTCCAGAGACAACACAAATCGCAGGATTATCATTGGCGTGAATGTTGGTAATACAGACGTTGAGTCCCTGGTTGAAAGCATTCGCGGTGCATTGGACGAAAAGGTGGAATTACCCTCAGGTTATTACTTCACCTATGGAGGGCAGTTTGAAAACCTCAAAGCTGCCAATGCCCGATTGATGGTAGCTGTCCCGATAGCACTCGGACTCATTTTTGTATTACTGTATTTCACCTTCGGGTCATTTTCCCAGGCTTTACTGATATTCAGTGCCATCCCCTTATCAGCTATCGGAGGGGTATGGGCTCTTGAACTGCGGGGGATGCCTTTCAGCATTTCGGCAGGCATTGGTTTCATTGCTCTGTTTGGCGTGGCTGTTCTTAACGGAATAGTTTTGATAAGTTATTTTAATCAACTAAAAAATGAAGGCATGACCAATATAAAAGAACGTATAATCGAAGGTACAACCGTTCGTTTAAGACCCGTATTGATGACGGCATCAGTTGCTTCATTTGGTTTCCTGCCTATGGCATTGTCTACCTCCGGCGGTGCAGAAGTTCAACGTCCTTTGGCCACAGTAGTCATTGGTGGTTTGATTACTGCTACATTCCTAACGCTGGTGGTATTACCAATTTTATATAGCTGGCTGGCACATTGGAAAGAAAATCGCCGAAATACGGGTACCGCTTTAAAATCCGGAGTCTTTTTACTGCCTTTCTTATTAATAAGTCTGGGGTCCATCGCTCAACCCCGTCCAATAACTGTTGATGAAGCAGTAAACATTGCATTGGTAAATCACCCGGCCATCAAAGCTGCGGATTTACAAATTCAGCAAAGCATGGCTTTACAGAACATCAAATACAGTCCGGGCGCGACTGAAATCAGTTATGCAGGAGATGGGATGTTTCGGGAAAACGGACAACGTGTCAATCAGATTGGCGTAGTACAGTCATTAGGTAACCCGGCCACATTCAAAGCCAATAATAATTTCCAGGATGAAGTGGTCAAAATCAATTTGCTTCAAAAGGACCTTACGGCCAATGAGCTGAGGCTGGATGTCCGCACGGTCTATTTTGAACTACAGCAACGGAAATCATTGCACCCACTTTACCATGAACTTGTAGCGATTTATTCCAGTTATTACGAATTGGCCAAAATTCGCGTTGAAGCTGGAGAGGCCAATGTCATAGAGATGCTGACCCTTCAGGCAGAAATGAATGAATTTGAATTACTGGACCGTCAGATCAATATGGAAATAACTACTCTGGAGCAACAACTCAAAGTATTACTGAATACTTCGGAGGATATTACCACTCAGGAAGATTTTCCATTACACAATTTCCAGCTTGGCATCCGACCCATTCCACTGGAAGTGCAAATGGCCAGTCAGGAAATATTGATTCAAAAGGCTTTAATCAGCGTTGAAAAAGCCAGTTTAAAACCTGAATTTAATATCGGCTATGCAGCTCAGAATTTTTTTGACGGAGGCTGGCTGAGCGGTCTTCAGGCCGGGGTTGAAATTCCGCTATTCCGTAAACCTCAGAAGCAGAAGGTGGAAGCACAAAAAATTCAGGCAGATATGGCTCAGGCCCAATTGGAAGCACAACAAATCAAGGCTAACAGACAATTACTCTCCGTACAAAACTCTATCGAGCTTTATCGGGAAGGGGTTCAATATTACCAGGAGCAGCTGGAGTCCATCAATCCGGAGATCGCGCGAATCTCTGAATTGAATTACCAGGCCGGGGAAATTTCCTATTTAGAATTATTGAATACACTAAACCTCCTGGCCAGTAACAATAAAAGTTATTGGGAGCAGGTATTAGCCTACAACCAGGCTGTAGCCCTTTATCAGTTTCTTTCAAATCAATAATAATAAGTGATGCAAACAATAAATAAAAGTGTAAGATATTTTTTATTCGCCATCGTAATGGTGTCGATTATTGCCTGCAATAACAATGAGGCAAGCATAGATGATCATGTTCACGATCATGACCATAGTGATCACAATGATCATACGGAAGATACCCATACTGAACCGGATCACGAAGAAGGAGAAGTCCACTTAACTGTACAACAAGTGAAAACCATGAATATCACTCTTGGAGATTTTTCTCAATTAAAAATCAATGATTTCGTGAGTGCCACGGGTGCCATGGGGGTACCTCCTAACGGCATTACCTCTGTAAATACCAGAGCCAACGGTTTTATCAAAGACAGCAAGAAGTATGTCGAAGGCAGCTATGTGAGGAAAGATGAAATAATGGCCTACCTTGAAAACCCGGAATTCATACAACTGCAACAGCAATACCTGGAAACGGAAGCGGAGCTTTCTTTTCTGAAACTTGAACTTGAGCGTCAAAAAACTTTGGTGGAAGCCAGCGCCGGCGTTGTCAAAAACTTGCAAAAGTTGAATTCAGATGTGAGTATAAAAACCGCCACGCTTAAAGGTATTGGCAAACAATTGGAATACCTGGGAATTAATGTTGCAGAAATGTCCCCTGACAATATTACGGAGCGAATTGCTATCCATGCACCCATGACTGGGTATATCACTTCTCTTGTGATGCATGACGGCATGTACGTCACACCAGAACAGGAATTGATGGAGATTATTAACGAGGGGCATTTGCATCTCGAACTAGATGTCTTTGAGAAAGATATCGCCCATATAAAGGAAGATCAAAGAATCAGTTATATCGTTCCGGCCATGGGTAATACCGTTTATGAAGGGGAGGTCCATATCATTGGTAAAGAATTCAACATTGAGAATAAAACGGTACGCATTCATGGGCATATGCAAGAAGAACGCCCACGGTTTATCAGGGATATATTTGTAGAAGCGAAGATCTGGCTAAATGATCATACGGTAGAAGCACTTCCAGAAGCAGCTATCATCAAGGACGGAGCCTCCTCTTACATCTATTATGCGAATCCCGACCAAACTGACGACGAAGTGATCTTTAACAGAGTTATGATTTTGCCGGGAACTACAGACAAAGGATTCACTTCCGTGAAATTGATCCAGGAAATTCCTGATGGCATGAAAATTGTTACGGAAGGTGCCTATTTTGTTTACGCGCAATCCAAAGCGGGGGAATTGAAGCATGAGCATTGAGGCGTTTCAAGGCTGTCTGTTTGGAAGGCTCTCTCCTTAGTAAAAACATAAACTTCGGTGGGAAATTTTGCTTTATCTCACGCGGATTACGCAGATTTTCGCAGATTTAATTATTTTTTTCCAAGTTTCTATCTGCGTTCTTCTGCGTTATCTGCGTGAAATTTACTTATGAGACAGCCTCTGCATATTAAAACTCAAACATTACTCCCTTCTATTCCTTCTCATCAAATAATAAACACCGGGTATCACCAGCAAATTCAAAAAGGTAGCGGAAATCAACCCACCTAATATGACAAGCGCCATAGGGCTCTGAATTTCATTTCCACTTTGGTCATGTGCCAATGCCAATGGGATCAATGCCAGAGCAGTGGTTAGAGCTGTCATCAATATGGGATTCAGCCTGTCCCGCGCGCCTTCTAAACTCACTTCTGTAGAGCGTTTCTTTTGCTGCTC
>QQUB01000254.1 GCA_008501835.1 Bacteroidota bacterium | reverse complement strand
GGAAATAAAAAAGTTTGCTTTCGACATCTTTGAAAACTTCAAACCCAAATCTTCCGGATTGTGAAAGACGAGATAAATCATATTTGTCCTTCATAATTTATAGTTTGACCTCCTTATTATCAGAGGATATTTTACATATTTAATTCATATCCATTTGACACCTGAAATGAAGGCCGATGGACGTGAACAGTTACCTCAATTTCTTATGCTAATGCATGAGACTGTCTCATTCCCGAAATAAGACCCGGAAATGAGACAGCCAAATGGTTCATTGGTTAATACTATAAAAAACCGCTGTTTCCATGATATTAATCTTCAAAGAAGTGAATTGGCTTGGAGAATTCAACCCAACCAACTACTGGATGACGGTTGTCAGGTGCACCTGATGGAATTTCCTTTGAAATTAATTGGATAATTACGTACAATTTATAAAGTCCTTCGTCCTCTCTTTTAACCTTTCTGGCTTTAACTTTCATTGGAACTTCATAAGTATGATTACGATCTTTTACAAAAGGAACCAATTCAACCCTGACATCATCTGGCAATTCATACTCTCCTATTCCAATCTTTTCCATGAGAATTTCAACCCGCCATCTCAGTTCATCATCCATAAGATCGACTGCAGGACCTTTTTGCGTCCACTTCAAATTAACCTGCCAATCTTGATCGGTAGAAATGTGAGTTGGTGGGTCAGACTTAACACCTTTCCAGTAATCGTCATCCTTGTTTGCTGGGATAAATTCTTCAACATTAGCGGTTGCAAAACCTTCTAACATGAATTCATTTCCAAATAATCCTTCTTCAAAATGAATTTTTTCTGCCATGATATAAGTTTTTAAATTTCACCTTTTTCGGTTACAGGTTCTCTGGAGTTACTGATACTCGCAAACCGAACTAAGGTCATAAAAGTGTTTTTCACAAAAAATCTTAAAGAACCTGGAAACAAAGAAAAAGGTGGAGAATTAAATGGCTCTTAATAAGCAATTAAGTGGCAATTAAAGGTTGGTTAAAAACCATTATTTAACACGCCTGAGAAAAAAAGGCCCATTCCTGGACCCATCTGGCAAGAAAAAAACCGGAAAGAATTCTGAGTTGATAAATTAGTACCGAAAGGTACTTGAAAGTAAGCAGGAGGGCAAAATCAGTTTTGATCCAAAAACTTTATCTGATCATGGAGGCACAGAGCGTTGTACTGCGGAGTTCCGCTGAGATTACAAAAAATTCTCGGCGAAACTTTGCGCTTCTTCGCGGCACTCTGCGGTATAACACCTTCGTTTCACTTCAGGAAAACATTTGATTTAAAGTAGTTCTGATCACATACTTAAATCTTCTGAATTAAAACGACTAAGCCAGTCTTAACCAATAATTTTCTTTCTGTTGATTAACAAACACCGCGTCCCAATCAAATACTGGGCCACTAAATAGGTCAACATAATCCATACCCTGCCGTTAGGGATGCTGATTCCCTGTGGATTGAATTTGTTGATAGCTATCATGCTGTCCGAAATGATAAATAACAATACTCCGACAAAAAGCCAGATAAAGTGATTTGGGTTTACCTGCCCATACAAATTAGCGGCTCCTGCTGCCATAGCAACTATGGCAAAGCTGTAAACGGTAACAGGAATTTTCAGATCCGCCGGAATACCCGACCATAAAAAGGAAATGATCCCCAACCAAAAGGCCAGAAAAAAGATGATAACCCAGGGCTTCCGTTTGATCAACCCTGATTGATCTGATTTAAACTTCAGAAAGCCGATCAGATAAGAAACCTGAGCCAGTAAAAAACTTCCCAGGCCAAAAAGGAAAAAATTGGGCCCTTTGTCCACAAACATCAAAAATGTATCTCCCCCAATGGAAAATATGAGCCCCAATAGGATAAAGCGTGAGAAGGCAGTAGCTTGATGTCTTGTATTTAACCAGAACCAAACAGAAAGCAAAGAAAGTAACAATGGCTTACTTAAATAGATCAACCATTCGTTTTCAGTGCCCGTAGCATAAATGTGAACAATGGATAATAAAAGATAAGCCCAAATAAGTGGTTTGTAATTGTAGCCGGTAGTTTGGTTCATATTAGTTAGTTTTTCCGGCTGCAATATAAACAGTTGGGGGAAGAATGGAAAATCAAAGGTTGGAAACTGTCGCTTCGGCAATGCAACACCTGTGCTCTGCTTTAGCCTGGGCAAAGGTATCGCCTTGGAATATTTATTCGTGGAATTAAAATGCTAAAATAATTTGTGTACTTGCCTGCTGACAGCTGGAAGGCAGGTTCGTGGCCCCTACCTCTTATCCGCATCCTCATCCATATCAAAAATGGTATCGGAGCTGTTTCGTTCCACACCACCGCCTTTTTCGATACGATCCATGAAATTGATGGAATAATCCCAGAATTCTTCAAAAACAGGTTTGAGTTTTTTACTTACATTCTGCAAATGTTCCGGCATTTCCTCCAGGAAATCATAAGTGATGGATTCTTTTTTGGTTTGATCGTCAATAATATGAGAGCGGTCACCAAAAAGCACCAATACACTAAATAGGGATATCAAAAGAATGGCCATAACCCCACCACCGGCCAGCTGGTTGACGATATTTACGTTCCCGGTTTTTAAAATACCTTCCAGGCTATTGGCCAGAATCCTGATCAATAACCAGGTCAGCCCAAACACCACCAGGGTACCTGCAATAAACATCAAGCCATGCGTATAATTAAAGGCCGACTCCAGAAAGTCGGTCATCATTGGCCCAAACTTAGCTGCGGCAATAATTCCAAAAACGATGGAAATTAAGGTAAATACGGTTTTTATGATACCTTTGGAAAAACCAAGGTAAAACCCGTACGCTGCAAAGATCAAACAAATTATATCTATTACCATACCTTCAAAATTAAGTCACAACATGGCAATTTTATCACAATTTAAGATGTTATGTTACAGATTATCGACGAAATGAGGCTTTGAATTGTTGATTTTGAATTGTGGATTGTAGATTTGTGTAAAACCTGTACTATAAGGGATGAAACTTTTTCCCAGAAAAAAGTTTCGTTTCATCGCAACAATCCAGGGCTTTTTACTGCCCGTAATTATCAAAAACCGTTAAAAACAGACTTATGAAATTGATTTATTCCCTATTTGCTTTCCTGATGCTGGCCGGGGTTTCCTATGGCCAGGAAACAACCGCTCCCAAAGTTTTTGTACTTGGGGAACAAGAAAAATCCTACGAACAACTCAATCAGGCTTATAGTCAAACACTGCTGGAAGCCTCAGATAACAATATCCAGGAAGCCTTCAATCAGTGGGTAAGTATGATGGAGGCTATGGACAAATACGCTGAGAAAATCAAATTCGATCTCAAAGGTGTACGGGTGTGGTTACACGTATTTTGGTCACAAGACGGTACTATTGACCATATTGGATATTTACTGAGGCCGGATTCACGCAATGCCAATCCGGCTGAACTGAATGCATTTTTCTCCACTTTTATGAAAAAATATAAGTTCCCGGTAAAAAGCGAAAAAAAATTCAATCATTATACGGGGGCAACTTTCCCTACTTTCATCCAGCGAGCTAATTAATTTCCAAATCTTATACTTCAAAACAAATAGTAGCCAAAATGACCATTTTCAGGGGTTTTGGCTACTTTTTTTTGTTCCTGCAAAAGGCTTAATTTTGTTTAATTACAAATAACAGAAACATCTGCCAATGATTAAAATACTCGCAAATGACGGCATCCATCCTGATGGAAAAATGCTGCTCGAAGAAGCTGGTTACCAGGTTGACACCGAAAAAGTAGCCCAGGAAGACCTTATGGATGTTCTTCCAAACTATGATGCTATCATCGTCAGAAGTGCTACCAAAGTTCGTAAAGATCTGATTGATGGTTGTCCTAACCTCAAGGTCATTGCCCGCGCAGGAGTTGGGCTTGACAATATTGACCATGATTATGCGCGCGATAAAGGGTTGGCTGTAATCAACACTCCCGCCGCGTCCAGTCAATCAGTTGCTGAACTTGCGTTCGGACATATGTTTTCCCTGGCACGCCAACTCCAGAATTCCAACTGGGAAATGCGTAACCTGGAAGAGGGCAAATTCAAAAAGCTCAAAAAACAATACTCAACCGGATTTCAGCTCAGAGGCAAAACACTTGGGATCATTGGTTTTGGTCGCATCGGGATTGAAACAGCCAGAATTGGACTTGGGCTGGGAATGAAAGTATTGCCTTATGATATTATTCCTGATCTGAAAGTAGATGTGGATGTGAGCATCTATCAAAGCGAAGAGGCCAGTTTGACCATTAAACTTAAATCTGTTGAGTTGGATGAATTGCTCGCCAATAGTGACTTCATCAGTCTGCACATTCCTACCAGCGACAGACCTGTAATTGGCAAGGCTGAAATAGAAAAACTGAAAGATGGGGTAATCCTCGTCAATACGGCACGTGGAAACATGATTGATGAAGAAGCATTGATCGAAGGTTTGGAGAGTGGAAAAATCGGTGGAGCTGCACTGGATGTTTTCGTCAATGAACCTAATCCTAATGAGGCCATCCTCCAACATCCGAAAATCGCCCTGAGCCCACACATTGGAGGTTCAACCGTTGAGGCGCAAACCAATATAGGCCTGGAGTTGGCAGATAAGATCATTGCCCACTTCGGACATTAAAATTCGTTACCGGTTACTGGTTGCAAGTTGCTGGTTAAATAATAACTAGCAACCTGTAACCAGTAACTTGTAACTAGATTCTAAATCCTGTCATGAATTTCAATTGGATGTTCAATCAGTTGCTTAGTAATCAACTGAATCCGTAGAATCTTATATTGATCCAGTTCATAAGTCCTTAAATCCTTATCACCGGATACTTTCAATACCCCTACTTTCTTCAAAGCATTGATCTGCTCCTGAAGTTGCAAAGGCGGTAAATTTGTTTCTTGTTGAAGTTGGAAAAAATTTGCGGTAGCGTTCGATTTTAAAAATCTGACAATGGGAATGCTCCTTTCGTGACTGATGATTTCCAGATTCTCGATGGCCTGGCTTAGCCGGGCTAAACTCCTCTTGATAGTGTTATTAGTGTACATAAGTTTAAAAATTACAAACTGGTGTTTCAAATTTACTGGCTGACAACAGAGTCATGTTGCCTTAAATACGTGTCCTATGAAATTGCCCGAAAGCTGATACTCGCATGAGGAAATCCTTAACTCATGCTTTTGATAAGTATTACGGACAAATCCAAAGAGAGTTACAAAAATTAAAAAAAAATTATCCACATCTGTAAAAAAGTCGAAACCCGGCGGGGAAAATCATTTGTTCTACCTGTCTGATTTATAGCCGGTTTCGGGATAGGCGTTTCAAGTTAGGTTTTAAGTTGTACTTTGCAGATTAAGAATTCCGGGTAGATAAGATATCTAAAAGCACTTCAAAAGTCAGGTTTCTAAAATCTTCATTATTTTCATTTACCCGAACATATTTACTAAATTTGTTGTCCACATTACTTTTAAACATCAATGGCAAAAACTCCGAGCACCAAGCTTTATGACCTTGTTCAGTCCCTGTCGGGGTCTGAAAAAAGGTATTTCAAACTCTATGTAAGTGAACATGGAAAGGAAACCAGCAAATACATGCAGTTATTTGAGGCCCTGGAAGGAATGGATACATTTGATGAGGAAAAATTAAAAAATACGGTCTATCGAAATGAGATCATCGAAAGCCGAAAATACTCAGAGCTCAAGGCCTACCTCTATGACCTCATCCTCAAATGCCTTCAAGCCTATGATGAAAAACGGTCCGTGGACTACAAATTAAAAGGCATCCTGAAAAGTGTTCACTCCCTTTACCGTCGTTCCCATTTTGACGACTGCCTGCAGCTCATTCAAAAGGCCATGAAACCAGCGGTTAAATATGAAAAATTCAAAGTGATCCTCGAATTACAGGATTGGAAGAAACAAGTCTATTATGCAAGGGCTGATATTGGATCTCTTGATAAGGAACTCACATCCATTAACCAGATTGAAAGCGAGACCATTGCCCAGTTACAAAACTTGCTTGAATACAAGGAGATATTTTTTCAACTGCTCATCCATCTCAGGAAAAACCCCTCCGGAACGGTGACCAAAAAATCCGGAGGAATTGAAGGACTCATCAACCACCCTCTTCTTGAGGATGAACGCAAAGCTCTTTCCCACCAGGCTTTGGTAACCTTTCACAGGATTCAAACCATTTACAATTTTTCAAAGGGTGCATTTATCGACTTCTTTAAAGGAAGCAGGCAGTTGATCAGGATCATGGAATCCGAGCCTCATTTTCTCAAGGAGGACCTTTCCGAATATATTTCTGCTTTGAGCAATTATGCGATCAGCAGTTCCCTGGTCAAAGCCTATGACCAAACCTTCGAATGCCTTGAAAAACTAAGGGCTCTCAAGCCAATCACCAACGATGATGCTACCAAGATTCACAGACAATATTATACCCTTAAGTTCCACATGTGCATTATTTCAGGGGAATTTAATGAGGGGGTAAATGCCCTGGAAGAACATCTGCGAAAAGTAGATAAATTTGACAAGCAACTCTTCGAAAAAGACAGTTTCCTGTTCCAATATTTTTACATTTATTTCGGAGCAGGAAATTATGACAAAGCCCTGGAATATCTCAATCGCTGGCTGAACCTTCCCAAACGGGTAGAACGCCAGGATATGTGGATAACCTCCAGGCTGGTCAATTTGATACTTCATTTTGAAATGGGCAATACGCTCCTGCTCGAATCGCTGATTAGATCCACTTACAGATACCTGAGTAAGAGTGACAGCCTTTCGCCCTATGAAAATAAGGTCCTTAGCTTTTTCAGAGAGTCCCTTAAGTTTCAGGACAAATCCCAACAAAAGCAGGCCCTGTTGGAATTAAAAACAGAATTGGGAAAAGAGGAATACAAAAAAATGAGGCCACGACTATTTAATGTCGAAGCCTGGTTTGAAGCAAAAATTCAGAACAAAGCGTTCAGTGAAATAATAAAAGAACAATTTGTAATGGAAAAGAGCGCGTTTGATCTGGAATAAGATCAGTTACTTATCTTCTTTTAATTGGTCTCAAGGATTTGCCTTTAAAAGGTCCGTTACCTTCTGGATTGGCAGCACGGATATCTACTTCGATCCACTTTGTAGCAAATGGACTAAACAGGTTGCCTGTAAATTTATTTCCCCCTTTTACAGCCTTTTGCTCCTTCTCAGACAGAGCAGTTACTTTTTGAGCGAATTGTGTTAATTTGAGTTGCTTATTTTTCATACCTTAGGATTAATTTATTGAATAGGCTTTTTTCAAATTTACCTTAATATTAATGTAATGCAAAACATAAAATTGAAAAAAGTCAGGTCGCTGACGGTCATTTCAGCCATTTAATATAATGGAAAGAATATAAAGCCCCAAAGCCATTTCCTTCTCCTTCACAGGAAATGATCAGCTGACCATCTTCACCAAAACAGATGCCTTCCGTTTGTTGCTCAAAGCCCAGATTTACCCTGACAGCATTTCCAGAAAAGAAATCATTGCCGGGAATACTGTCGATCAACCAGACAAAGGGTTTATTCTGCCATTTACCCACCTTTTTATAAACATTGTATCCAAGCAGCGCCAGAACTCCTGACTGAGGATCATAATCTGCTGCAGTGATCAGTCCGTCAGTATCAAATTCCGATTTTAGCTGAGCCTCATATTTTCCTGCTGAATTAGGCAGGCTGTACAATCGGCATCTTTCGTTCTCATGGTTTTTGGAAAAAAGATACAGACTATCCCCTACGGCAATCATTGCTTCACAATCAAAATTGTGATTATAAGCTCCTGCATCAAAACGTTCCTGATCCGGATAGTGGAAAATAATTTTTTCTGCAGTGATTGAGGTGGTATCCGACTGAAGTAGGTGGTGAGGTAATTTATAGATGGTGAGATCTCTTCGTTTGCCCTTGTTATTTCCAAAATCCCCGATATATAAATAGGTGCTGTCATCAGCCATTTCCTCCCAGTCACGGGCACCTGCATTAAGGATTATCCTACGACTTAATACTTCAGGGGCCGTGGTATTCACATTATAAAGCTCTGCCCCTCCCCCACTATCGTTATGGGTCCAGATGCCATTGGAAGCATAAAACAAGCCGGAACTCTCGTCCACTTCGGCAGGAAATGTTGTCATTACCTGTAAACTGTCTTCAATGGGATAAACATTCGTTTGAACTTGTTCTTCAGAATTTTTTGGCGAACAATAAAACAAGGAAAAGGCCATCCCAAACAGGATAGCTGTGGTCATTAGTTTTCTCATGGGTGCAAAAATAAAACTTTCCGGGTGCGCCAAAGGCATCCGGAAAGTTAAATTCCTAATAAAAAGTATTATTAACCTGAGTTGCGGGTTACGAGGTACGTGTTGCGTGTTAGATCATTGTAGTAAATTTTTCAGTATTTCAGCAGGTGATCAGGAAATAAAATGATCGTAATATTGGTAATATTTTTAACCCGTAACTTGAAACCTGTAACCCGCAACTTGAATTTCTTAGGCGATCTCTCCCCCGCAACTGGACCCTGCACCAGCAGTACATCCGTAACAATGCTGGTTCAGGATAATATCCCGATTCAAAATAGCATCTGCATCAAAATCACGAATATGCTGTGAGTTTCTCGTGGAAACCTTCAATTCGAGCATCTGATTGAAATCACAATCATAAATATACCCGTCCCAACTCACCGAAACCATATTTCTACACATTACACCACTGACCGTCGCCGGATTAAAAGCTTCTGACAGGGCCTCCATATAGGATTCATAATTACCTGACTCCAGCAGATACTCCAGAAAACGACTGATCGGTAGGTTAGTGATTGCAAAAAGGTTATTGAACACAATACCGTAACGACGATCGAGCTGGCGTTTGAACTCTGGTTCAAGCGTCTCCTGACCGGCTGGTAAAAAAGCGCCTGTAGGATTATAAACCAAATCCAAAATGAGGCCAGTCCCTTCCTGCCCATACCCAACAGCATTGAGCATTTCAAGGGCCTTGATAGAATCTTCAAAGACTCCTTCCCCTCTTTGACTATCCGTTCTGTTTTTACTGAAATATGGCAGAGAAGAAATAATATGTACCTGATTCTCTTTAAAAAACTCAGGAAGATCGTGGTATTTTTTGTTGGAAAGGATCACCGTCAGGTTACAACGATTCATCACCTTTTTCCCTAATTTACGGCATTCCTGCACAAACCACTTGAAATGAGGGTGCAACTCAGGTGCGCCGCCGGTAATATCAACAGTCGTGATACCCGGTGTATTTTTTATGATATCCAGGCAAATGTCAAGATTTGCTTTAGACATGTTTTCCCGGATCTTGTCCGGACCGGCATCCACGTGACAATGGCGACAAACCTGATTACAAAGTTTACCTATGTTGAGCTGAAACACATCAATCCCAACAGGCTTAAGCGGAAATTCATCCATTGCCTTAAGCCTTGATGTAAATGAAGGTATATTCACCTCTGCCTGTTCCTGCCCATTCAGCACTTGAAGCTGGTAAAAGGTATCCGCCAGGGTACTCTTTCGATAACTGAGTGATTTTATTCTTTGTTTTTCTACCATCCGGAATTAATTATTTCAAATTGCTTTTTACAGATAATCGTCCACCGTAAGCCGTAAACCGTAAACCGTAAACCGTAAGCCGTAGACCGTTTCATCCTACATCATTGTTTTTTTAACCTGGTTCATCATTTGGACGCTGAAGACCAAAGATGCACC
>QQUB01000416.1 GCA_008501835.1 Bacteroidota bacterium | reverse complement strand
GTAAAAGTAAAACCGTAAGTCTGCCAATGTTCTGTTTTGGTAATAATTCCGGTACTATATTGAACCACATCGTCAATCAGGAAAGAAACATTCGGGTCGGTATGATTTGCCGTCCCCGACTTGATCAGATTGATTACATCGGCAGTAAAAACATATAGGGTATTTTCACACAATCCTTCTACTTCCTGTTCGTAAAACAAACCCGGAGAAAAACTGGCGTTAACTACCATCATATACCCAAAAGGGTCCGTGCTGTTATCTCCAATCGGCAGCCAGGTTGCATACAATCCACCCCAGGAACCCAAATTGTTGCTCAAAACATAATAACCATCGCTCGGAGGAGGATTGGTGGTATAAGAATACCCGGGAGCGATCATGGGGTCGGGTGTTAATAGGTTGGCGGTACCCGAACCAAAATCACCATCTGTAAAGATATTTTCACCGATATTCCCGCTGCACACTTGCCCGTAGGTTATTCCAAACAAACCAAAAGTCCCAAGGAGAACAGTCAATAAAAGAGCCTTTTTCATGTGTTTAAAAATTTTCTGCGGTAAAATATGCAGAAAATTTTCCGCACACATGTAACCGCTTCGTTCTCCCATTATATTTATTAATCATCTACCTGGGTAAAACCTATAATTAATTAAATATCATGGTCTTTTCATTTTAAGTATTTTTCTCCTCGTGAAAATACTATTATTTGTCTGGAATTAACCCTGATTTTGCTCCCTGTAGTAGAAGTGTCGTGTATACTTTAAGACAAACCAGCTCATAAATGACTATTTATTGTTAACAAATACTACCTTTTGAAGGCAACTCGTTTCATTTTTTGTGTAAGTTTTCATTCAACCTTTGCCCACAATTATTCTAAATCCTTAAATCTTTGGACAAAACATGAAACCCATCAAAATTGCCTTTCTCTTAACCCTGTTAACCAATCTTCTTTTCGCCCAATCCAAGCACAACCTTCAATTTGAAAAGATCGACCACCTGACCGCCCAACCAGATGACTGGGACCTCAGCTTTAAATACGGTGGTGCACAGGGATATGTCGCCAAAATCGACTCCACAGAATTTACGGAAGGAAAATACAGCCTCACCATGCTTCCAAATGAAGGCGAAAATCAAACCTTTGGGGCATGTGCCTATATAATCCCTGCCAGCTATGAAGGGTCAACAATCGAATTGCGGGGTTATTTAAAAACAAAAGATATAAGTTTTGATGGACTCGCAGGGTTGTGGTTACGCCTCGACGGGGAGAAGGGAGTTTATGGATTTGACAATATGGGGGACAGAAGAATTCTGGGTACAAACGACTGGAAGGAATATTCCATCAAATTGCCACTGGAAGATGAAGTAACGAAAATAATGGTTGGCGGCATGATGGCCGGTCAAGGGCAAATATGGATCGATGACCTGAGGTTATTCATAGATGGGAAACCATTGGAACAGGCCCCTCCAAAAAAAGAAAAAATATACCCTGCCACCCTTGATTCCACTTTTTTTTATGGTTCCAATATTGATTTAAAATCAGTCAATGACCAACAAACCAAAGACCTCGCCCTTCTGGCAAAAATCTGGGGATTTGTAAAATATTATCACCCGGAGGTAGCGAAAGGTACGCATAACATGGACGCCGAATTATTCCGCATATTGCCCAAAGTTATGAACAGTAAAAATGCTGACAAAAGAGACAAGGCAATTCTAAAATGGATCGAAAGCCTCGGAGAAATTCCCAAATGCGAAACCTGTGACATCATTTACGCAGACAATGCCAAAATGACCCCAGACCTGAAATGGATGGACGACTCCGGACTGAGCAAGGCACTCAATAAAAAACTTCATTACCTGTTCGACAATCGAAACCAGGGGAAACACTTTTACATTTCCATGGTGCCCGGAATACAAAACCCGGAGTTTAAAAACGAACAACCGTATGCCCATTTTGAATATCCGGATACAGGATACCGTTTATTAACATTATATAAGTACTGGAATATAATTCACTATTTCTTTCCTTATAAATATGTGATCGGCAAAGACTGGCACGAAGTACTGGACGAATTCATTCCCAAATTCATCGAAGCACCAGACGCCCTGGCCTACCATATGGAAACCCTACAACTCATCGGCAACATTCACGACACCCACGCCAATATTTGGAGCAACAGCACTTACCTGGAAGAGTTTAAGGGGAACCTACAACCTGCCGTACAGGTGAAATTCATCGAAGAACAACTGGTAGTTACCGGATACTACCACGACACCTTAGGCCCGGAATCAGGACTAAAAGCCGGTGACATTATTCTGACTATTGACGGTCAACTCGTAGAGGATCTTGAGAAAAAATGGGCACCATTGCATCCGGCCTCCAACTACCCAACCAAATTGAGAAACATTGCACAGACCATCCTCCGAGGTAATAATGAAACGCTGGAGGTAACCGTCAGCCGTGGCATGAAAAAGTACCACCTGGAGGTCAAACGCCATGAAAGAAAAGAATTGCAGCTTGGAAAGGACTGGGCCTACAATAAACCGGACAGTTGTTATCAACTGCTCAATGAAGATATTGGTTACCTCTACCTCGGCAACATCAAAAGCGACCTGTTACCGGCTGCATTTGAGTTATTCAAAGACACCAAAGGGCTGGTTATTGACATCAGGAATTATCCTTCAGAGTTTGTGGTATTTACCCTCGGGGCTTATTTGCACCAAAAATCTACTGCCTTTGTCAAATTCACCAATGGGGACGTCAGTTGTCCCGGCCTGTTCCATTGGGGGCCCGATTTGAGAATTGGCTTTAATAATCCGGATGCTTACCAGGGAAAAGTAGTGATCCTGATCAACGAAATTTCACAAAGCCAGGCGGAATACACCACCATGGCTTTCAGATCCGCACCAAATGTTATGGTAATCGGCAGCACCACCGCCGGAGCTGATGGTAATGTTTCGACATTTTATCTGCCCGGTAACATCCGCACCAGGATCAGCGGTATCGGTGTGTATTACCCTGACGGGACTCAAACCCAAAGAGTCGGTATCGTTCCGGACATCGAAGTTAAACCAACCATTAAAGGTGTCCGGGAAGGGAGAGATGAATTGCTGGAAAAAGCGATGGAGATTATTGGGAAGGAGTAGATTTGATTGCATCAAATGTTTGAAACTCGCAGGCTCGCGTTCCAGGCTCACTTTGTTCGCTGTTTCATATAGGTTCACGAAGTTCAGGTGGTTCTAGATGTAATATTAATATTTGTCCATAGCTCTGGTCTTTAGGCCAGTGTTAAAAATTTGCAGGTTAAGACAGGGCTTTAGTCCTTACCTTTCCCAACAATAAAGGCCTGAAGGCCTCCGACTTGTACTATCATTTCAGCACCGCGATGAATCACGGTGCTATTGATTTTTTTTGTTGAACAACTGGAATGAGGTAAAAGTGCAGAATGCATAGTGATGAGTGATGAGTGCAGAAGTGTACTTCCCTAAATAAAGTTGACCGTTAAGAACACTTGAAACAATTTGAAACAATTTGAAACAATTTGAAACAATTTGAAACAATTTGAAACAATTTGAAACAATTTGAAACAATCTGAAACACCTGGAACTACTTGAACACTTTGAACCCAATAAAAGTGCAAAGTGCATGGTGATGAGTACAGAAGTGACAATTGTACATCCCTAAATAAAGTTGACCGTTAAGAACACTTGAAACCTTTTGAAACAATTTGAAACACCTGGAACCACTTGAACCCTTTGAACTACTTGAACCCAATAAAAGTGCAAAGTGCATGGTGATGAGTGATGAGTGCAGAAGTGACAATCCCTAAATAAAGTTGACCATTAAGAACACTTGAAACCTTTTGAAACAATTTGAAACACCTGGAACTACTTGAACACTTTGAACTACTTGAACCATTTAAACCCTTTAAACAACTTAACAGAATATCGAATATCGAATATCCAACACCGAACCTGCCTTACTGCGACAGCAGGCAAGGTATCGAAGTTTAAAAACATCAAACCACCTCCAACGCCTCCCCCAAATCCCCAATCAAATCCTCCTTATGCTCCAATCCAACAGAAATGCGCATATCTCCCAGGGAAATGCCCATGCTTTCAAATTGTTCTGGCTTTAGTTCTTTCAAATAACTGATCGCCGGTGCATAGATCAGACTTTCATGGCCACCCCAGCTGACACCTATCTTGAAAAGTTTCAGGCTATTGAAAAAAGCTTTGATCTTCTCAAGATCTTCCGTTGCCAACTGGAAGCTCATCAGTCCACTGTATCCCGTCATCTGCTTTTGTGCAAGCTCCTTTTGAGGAAAATTGTCGAGACCCGGGTAACGAACTAAAGCAATTTTTGGATGGTTTTCCAAAAATTCAGCCACAGCCATCGCATTTTCCTGATGCTGTCGCATACGGATTGGCAGTGTGCGCAAACTTCGTAAAACAAGCCAGGCTTCCATAGGAGCCGTTTTTGCGCCAAGTAACTCAAATTCCCGGACAAAGATTTCCTTTATATCCTTTTCGCTACCAATCACACAACCACCAACGAGATCGCTGTGCCCACCAATATATTTGGAGACAGAGTGGACCTCCAAATCAATGCCCATTTCCAAAGGGCGTTGAAAAACCGGGCTGGCCCAACTGTTATCAATGGCAGTTTTAATACCATGCTTTTTTGCCAAAGCTACCACGCCCTGAATATCCTGCAGACTAAAAACTGCAGAGGAAGGACTTTCCAAATAAATCAACTTCGTATTCGACCGTATTGCATTTTCAAACTCTTCAACCGTCTCCCCTCCTACCTGGGTCACTTCAATGCCCATTTTTCCCGGCAAATAACTATTGAGCAAATTATTCGCCGGTCCGTAAATATTTTTGATGGTCACCACATGATCACCCTGATTAAGACAATGCAAAACCGCTGCCGAAATCGCCGCCATTCCGGAAGGAAACAACAATGCCCGTTCACCACCAGTAATAGCTGCCAACTTTTGCTCGACTATCCTCACAGTAGGATTATGACCACGCGAATAGATCAGGTTATCCACCCGGTCATCAAATGCTTCATCAATATGCTCCCAGCTTGGATGGGTAAACAAACTATTCTGAAAGATCGGTGGCACTACTGCTCCTTTATACTCATCCCGCTCCTCCGCAAAATGACTGAGCAAGGTTTCTATGTTTTTTTTCATATCCAAAAAGTTTAAACCAACCTACATAAAAAAATCCGTCCTAATCCGTTCAATCCGTCAGATCAGCGTTCCATCCCACCCCTTTAAATCTTTCTTAACTTTCCACATTAGGAATTGTAATAACAAATATCTAAAATTGTCGGACAAATAAATTACACACCCAATTTGGACTATGAGAATTCTTAACTACATCTTGCTCTCACTGATCTTTTTCACATCCTCTCCACTCTTCAGCCAGGACAGAGTAATGTTCATTCGCCAATCCCAGGAGCAGGGATTCAAATGTATCGATGAAGATGGGAATTTACTTTTCACCCTTCCCCCAGGCCACGACCCAACAGTCCGGACAGTCAAGGAACCATTTAAACTCAGCAATTTTTATTTCGTCGATTTTAGTGAGAACATCCTTCCCGTAACGGACGGTCATCGCTATTACCTGATCAACAAAAAAGGCGAGGAAGTCCGTGATATGGGTGAGGGTTTTAACTGGATCTCCACCCTTCAGGAAGGATATTTCAGGGTTTTTGAACGATTTGAGAACAGGCGCAATGCCTCCGTAATCGTTTTCTATGACAAAAACGGACAACCGATGTTCGATGGTCAAAAATACTGGGAAGCTTCCCGTTTCCGCAATGGTCATGCTGTGGTGCAACTGAGTGATAAAGACGGTGAGTGGCATATGATTGATAAAGAAGGAAAAGTAGTGCTTAATCTATCTGACACCATTCCCGGAAACATCAGGCGCATTGCTGATTTTAAACGTGATGCCTGGCAGATATCCGTAAAAAATGAGCAAAACTATTACACCAAATATTACCTCAGAACTGACGGAGCCTTAAGCAATAAGGAATCTGACCTTTGGCGCTATGAAAAAAACGGCCGGCCGCATTATAAAAAACCTGCAGTTCCATTAAACAGGGATTTACAGAAACGGCTGAATGGCCTGGGAGACTGGGTATTTCCGCCAAGGATAGAGATTGAGGGCCAAACCTTCCTGCTACTCAACGACGGCCCTAAAGATAGCAGGGACTTCATTTCAGTGGTTTACAACCAAAACAATGAAAAAATTCACCTCGACACTTTACCAGGAGTCGAATCAATTAGTCCCCTCGATTTTCGTGGCGATATGATGATTGCCCAAAAAATAACGGAAGAACAAGATACCTCCTTTGTTTTTTATTCCCTGCCGGAATTCAACCCCGGCTACGAAACCGATAAATTATCCTACAAAGCCAAAGTGGAAGGCAATTTACTCGTCTACTACGATTCCAATAGCTTGTTTGCGGTCAAGGTCTCAAAAATTGTCAATCTCCAAACCGGGAAAACGATTTATGAGCCAGATGCAAACAGTAAGGTTTTTACCTCCATCAGTGAGGCAATGAAACATAAGGAATCCGTAACCGTTCTGGATTTAAAAAATGTCAGTCAGGAAGACCTGGAAAAACTTAAGCAGTTTCCTAAACTCAAAGTTTTAAAAATGGAAAAAAGTAACGCTTCAGAAATTCCATCGGGATTGTTCTCCACCTTTAATGGCTTAACAGCACTTAAAATTGAAGACTTCCAGCAAATTCAAAAATTCCCCGACGATATCAGGCAATTGAAAAGTCTTAGAAGCCTTTTTATTTCCGACTGTTCTAAACTCCAGGGTGTCAAAGGTCTCATTAGTTCCTTCCCAGCATTAACTGAACTGAGAAGTGACTTACCTTTTGGCAATGAAGAAATTAAAAACCTCCAGGAGCAATATCCTAAGCTGAGGATCCACCCTGTTTTGAAGGCGGTTTCCATTGATTAATTCAGGTTCCTAAATTTGAGCTCATTGCTACTAAACTTATTTTGATGTAACTTTAAAGATTATAACTCGAAAGAGTTTTCCACTTCTGGCATTCATATTTGTTTTTGTACCTGCCTACAGCTCCTGCGACCATGATTATTATTGGTTAAAGCGAGTGATATGCTTTCTGTTTTAAAAACAATTAACCTCTGGTTGACACAATATGTCTACCATCCCGGAGATGATGATGAAATAATCCTGCAGAAAAAGATTTGGTGGTTATTGCTTCTCCTGGGTTTACCTTTTCTGGTTGCCGGATCTTTGATCATTGGAAGCAAAGAAGGATTTGGCATAGTAATAACCAACATCCTTTTCCTGGTTTCTTCTCCATGCTTATTGCTCATCTTCCATTTCTATAAACGAGGCATAGAATGGTATGCTTTAATACTGCAACTGGGTGTTGTCATCATTTCTGCGATCAAAGTTTATTTGATGGGGGGATTATTAAGCGCAGGAGCAGCTATTTTTGTAGGGATGATCGGCCCGATGTATGCATTAATATTACCGAATAAAAGACGGGCGATTTACATTTTTTTATTGTACATGCTATTAATGACAATAGCTACTTTAATTCAGCCAGACAAACAGGAGAGCTATTTGATCAGCCACTATTTTCTTGGTTTCACTCTGGGAGTTACCCAAATTTTTTTTACCCTGTATTACTTTACTACCCAGGTAGACAAATTCAAATCTGCCGAAAAACAACGCATGAAAGAACTGGATGAATTTAAATCCAATTTCTATATCAATATTACCCATGAATTCCGGACACCGTTAACCATCATTCTCGGAATGGCAGACCAAATTAAAAAAGCCCCAAAACGATGGTTGTCAGAAGGGTTGAGTATGATCAAACGCAATGGACAAAAACTGCTGAATCTGACCAATCAATTACTCGATCTTTCCAAACTGGATTCCAAAGCTATGCCGGTTCATCTGGTTCAGGCGGATATGGCTCAATACATGAAATACCTGGTAGAATCATTTCATTCATTAGCCGGTTCAAAGAAAATTCATTTATCACTATCCATTACCCCCGATAGAATAATGATGGATTTTGATCCTGACAAAATTCAGAATATTGTCTCCAACCTTCTTTCCAACGCTATTTATTTTACTCCACCAGGCGGATCAGTACGAATTGCTGTTGAGCAAGCCTTAAGTGGTGAAGAAAATACCCTGTTGATGAAAATTAGTGATTCCGGCCCTGGAATCTCGAAAGAAGATCAACTGAAAATTTTCGATAGATATTTCCAGGCAGATAATCAAAAGGAGAATCACAATATTGGAACAGGTCTTGGGTTAGCATTGGCCAGGGAACTGGTCCATTTATTCAACGGATCAATCGAGGTTGAAAGCACCCTGGGAGAAGGTTCTGCTTTTTCCATCCAGCTCCCCATAACAAATGAAGCTGTCCCGGACAAAAAGCTTGTATCCAAAGAAGCAATTCTCCCCTTATTTCACCAGCAAGGAAAGCCTTCTGCCCCCAAAACCAAAACTTCAGAAAAATTGGTGTTATTGATCGTCGAAGATAATATGGATGTGGTGAGATATTTATACTCACTTCTTTACGAAGACTATCAGATCGAAGTGGCTTCCAATGGCCTTGAAGGTTTGGAAAAAGCCATTAATATTATCCCTGACCTGATAATTACAGATATAATGATGCCCATAATGGACGGCTTTGAATTTTGCGAAAAACTTAAAAGCAACCTGAAAACAAGTCACGTTCCCGTAATAATGTTAACTGCCCGGGCGGATATGGATTCCAAAATCACCGGACTGAAATTAGGTGCAGATGTCTATCTTGCCAAACCCTTCGAAAGAGAAGAATTATTCGTGCGCATTCAAAAATTAATTGAACTGCGACAAGCCCTGATCGACAGGTACAGATCAAACATGAATAATATTCCTGAAAACCTTTTAGAAGAACCGGCTTTTAAAAAAGAAGACTCATTCATTGAAAGGGTACAGGAGATACTTAGCCAAAACATGGGCGATGAGGAATTTGGCATTCTGGAACTCAGCAGATCATTAAGTATGAGCAGATCACAGCTCTATCGCAAATTTTCTGCTCTTACAGAGATAAGTGTTCACCAGTATATAAGAAAATTGCGGTTGCGAAAGGCCAGAGAATTATTGCTTTCTACTGACTTAAACATAACGGAAGTAGCATTGGAGTCTGGTTTTAAAAACCTTTCACACTTCAGTAAGGTCTTTATGCAGGAATTTGGAGCTTCTCCTACCCAAACCAGGCTTAAGCTTAAAAAAGGTTAAACTAAGAAGACATCATTAGTGACTTTGGGATAATTAACAAAAGACCTGGCACAATTAACAAAAAATGACTGGTTTAATTAATTCAATTTAGAAGGGACAAATTGAATGATCATAAAAAATGAACAGTCATGAAAAAAATAATGCTCTTAAAAACAGTCGTTTTTATCCTTTCCTTTTTCATCTTATTCCCTATACAATCACAATGGTTCGGTATGGAACCCATGCCAGATGCAAGAGCTCAATCCACCTCCTGTACCCTGGATGGACTGATTTACATCATAGGCGGTATTGATCATCCGGCAAGTGAAGCCAGTACGGAGATCAATGTCTATGACCCTGCCACCAATATCTGGTTGGAAAATTTACCTGACCTTCCCGTTACTTTATGTGGAGCTGCCTCCTTTGGCTATGAAGGTAAGATTTATGTTTTTGGAGGACACAGTTATTACGACCCGTTTGTT
>QQUB01000934.1 GCA_008501835.1 Bacteroidota bacterium | reverse complement strand
TAACCCCTTTGGCAGCATTAGGGTAAATTAGTTGTGTTATTACGAAAAACCAGGCTCAGTGAGACGGTATCTCATAGCAGGGTACGCCAGTGCCATGTAATAATTTGTCATGCCTGCCTGCAGCAGGCAGGCCTCTGGCATTGATTTATACTAATTTGAGACCAATGCCTTTGGGTATTAGGTCCTCAAAAAATCCTACTTTTGTGCCATCATGCAATTACCTGAATCATTTATCAAACAAATGCAAATCCGGCTCGGCGATCAATTGCCGGAATTCCTGGCTGCCCTCGACTCCCCTGCCCCAATTAGTCTGCATTACAACCCATTAAAAATTTCTAAGCCAGAAATTTCTGACGGAGTAAAATGGTACTCAAACGGAGTATATTTAAAGGAACGACCGGTTTTCACCCTCGACCCTCTGTTTCATGCAGGTCAGTATTACGTTCAGGAAGCTTCTTCCATGTTTCTGGCCGAAGCCGTACGCCAAACCGTCGACCTTTCCACTCCATTGCGTGTACTGGATTTAGCCGCAGCTCCGGGAGGTAAGAGTACTCTCCTGGCTTCCCTGACACATCCGGAGAGTTTTGTACTTTGTAATGAGGTAATCAAAAGCAGGTACAGGATTCTGGATTATAATTTGAGCAAATGGGGTATGCCCAATACCCACATCAGCAACCATGACAGCAAAGATTTTAAATCACTCGAAGGATTCTTTGATCTTATTTTACTGGATGCCCCCTGTTCTGGGGAAGGACTATTCAGAAAAGATCCCGGCGCAGTTGACCATTGGGACAATGAACATGTAAAATTCTGTTCATTGAGGCAAAGAAGGATTCTTGACAACACCGTGAATCTACTTCGACCGGGAGGAACATTGATCTATTCAACTTGTACATACAACAGCCCAGAAAATGAAAATAATGCCCAATGGTTACAGGAAACATTTCCGTTGGAAAAAATCCAATTGGATATCTCACCTGATTGGGATATCGAGCAGAGGGCCATTGGTTATCAGTTTTACCCGCACAAAGTAAAAGGCGAAGGCTTTTATCTGGCGAGCTTTAAGAAAACCTCAGGAAGAGAGGGGAAAATTAAAACGGGAAATGCGGCCAAAAAATTCGATCTCTCAGCAAGGGAAAAAACCATAGTTGCCCCATGGATAAAAAATCCCGAAAACCTCATATTCCTTCAAAACAAATCAGGGCAAATTCGTGCCCTATTGAAATCTCATCTCGACATACATCTTCAGGTGGCCAAGTCACTTAGCCGATATGAACCTGGTACATTTATTGGTACGCTGAAGCGGGACAATTTCATTCCATCCCCGCAACTAGCGCTAAGTTTATTGGTTTCAGATGAAATTTCACAAATTTCCCTAACTCTGGAACAATCACTTCGATACCTTAAAAAAGAAGACCCGGTTCTCGAGAATATTCCGGAGGGTTGGGCAATGGTTACCTATGAGGGGCTGGCACTAGGCTGGCTAAAAGGATTGAAAAACAGGGTCAATAATTATTACCCGAAAGAGTGGCGAATCAGGATGAAAATAGATTAAGAATAAAAAAGAGCATTCCAACCAGATCTTGTCTGATCAGAATGCCCTTTATTTACATTCATTAACCTAACTAACTCTATTAATAAATAAAATTATCTTTCTGATATTAAGCCAAACTGGCCATATCTCTTACCAAGATCCTGCCCCGGTTGAAATAGATCAGGTCGGATTTTTTCAATTCATTCAACACAAGTGTCACCGTCTGACGGGAAGTACAGGTAATATTGGCGATATCCTGGTGTGTGAGGGAATGTTTCAACAGCATTTCATATCCAATCCTTCTGCCTCGGTGCTGAATAGCTTCCTTGATAAAATCAACGATACGGGTACGTGCATCTTTGAAGATCAGAGATTCAAGTTTATCTTCAGCCCTCATCAACCTGTTTCCGAAAAGCGCCATCACCTGGTTACAAAGTTCGAAATTTTTGCTCATCAGTTTTTTCAGATCACTCACCTGAAGTACAAAAAGATGAACTTCTTCCTTAAGCGCCTGAGCAAAATCCTTTCTGTGAGTTTCTCCGATAAGGCCTAACTCTCCAAACATAGCGGTAGGATGAATAAGAGATTTGATCACCTCTCTCCCATCACTGGAGTGGGTACCGATTTTTACAGTTCCCTTAGCCAGAAGATAAACAGAATCGGAAGCTTCATCAGGAAGGTAAATAAAGCTGTAGCGTTTTACTTTTTTTGGTTCCATTACTTCAGCCAAGCTGGCTTTCTCTTCTGGGGTAAGGCAGTCAAAAATTGGAAACTGCCCGAGGAAATTGATCTTGGATTCAGTACTCATATCCTTATATTTCTGGTTTAATTTTGAACAGCACCTAAATTAAATAACCATCAAGAAATTTTGGGCTGTTTTATGCTCTCAGAAATAAAAGACACAATATTGCAATTCACCCCCCACACGAAACAGAATTTTTTTTTACCCCTACATAGTGGCAGAATATTAAGCAAATTCTATGTTTTTGAAACAAAATTCTAAAATTAAATCAATATTAAGCCTCAAACGTGAAAAAATTTTGCGGAATGGCAAAAATTTTAACTTTGATTAGGCAATCAACTAAACAATAACAATAAAAAAACAGGAAAAAAATTAATCAATAATGGAAAGAGAGTCCGTAACAGCACTGTAACCGGCAAAGATTCCATGCCCGCCGTCAATGTTATTAAAGATGAAGACAGGTTCGGTAAAAACGCCTCCCGGGCTCTTACTTTGTCTGGTAACTGACGAGTGGAACTGGTAGTACTCTTTGGAAACTGTTCTTAATTCGATGAAGACTTTACCCAGGGATTCCGTTGCGGGGTTGATCTCGTAGGTAACACGAAATCCATAATTCCCATTTAGCGGATCATCTTCCAACAGCAAACCACCGGAAATGTTGGCCAAAATTTCATTACCATCATTACTGTCAGAAAATTCAAATGGGATGAGGTCAACATACTCATCATCTCCTCCTGTGATGGGGTGAGTATAGACCTGCTGGAAGAGATTTATGTGATAGAAATTGGCCTCTTCCGGGTTATCATTGAACTCTAAATTAACCGTATAGGTGTAACGAATCCGGTTACCATTTTGCTCAATAACCAGATCAGAGATAGAAAGTTCGGAAAAGTGCCTTGGCAGAGGAATGGTCGAATGAGCTTCTACCGGGTCAAACCCTTCCAGGTTCGCTCTGATGGTATAATCTTTTCCTAAATCCGGAACAAAGCCGGGAGCTGTATAAAAAGGAACCAATCTTCCTCCGGGAATCTCAATTTCCAATTGCTGTACCATTTGCTCTCCCTGATCCCCTTCGAATAAAGCAACATCCACATCAGGCAGATATTCTTCCGGTGCCTGATCCAGTACAAACCTGCTCGAGTTTAGGTATACCTGAAGCTCTTTGGAATCCGTAAATGCTGCATAAATAACCAAACGATTGGGTGGTTCCGGCAATTGAAGCTCTACCTCCCGCTCACAGGTGGAGCCGGAAAAGATTACAAATACAAACAGAACCATCAAATAACGCCAAAACATGGACAAGGTTATTGTTCAATTATTAACAAATACGAAAATTCCTGAAAAATGTTCGCTCTACCTTTTTTTACTACCGCAACTTCTGAATCCACCCAAAAGGCTTTTTTGAAAAATATTCAAAAAAAGGCTTTTATAAGCCTCTTGTTTTACAAAGATATTAAAATTTCACCGAATAGCTTAGAGATGGTACAATTGGCAATAATAACACCTGAACAAATTTATTCGTTTCAAAGATTTCCTGATCAACAATATTTAATTCTCGTCTAAGCTGATAGTATAAGGGATTTTTCTTGTCATATACATTGGTAATCCCAATACTAATCAGGTGGTCGACCCGCTTTTTGTCCAGGTAAATGTTCAGGTTTAAATCAAGCCGGTGATAGGCTGGCATCCTGTTTTGATTTTTGGTCCCAAAATCAATAATAGGGGCTGGATGATCCACAGGCAAATAATCAGATAGCGGAATGCTAAACTTCTCCAAAGGAAGATTATAAGCGAACCCGGTACTGTAGATCCAGTTACCTGTAACTTCAAATACAGGATTAAATCGATGAGCCACCATTATTTTCAGATCATGGCGTCTGTCATATTTAAAGGGGTACGGGTTACCAAAATTAATCCTTTCAAACTTTCTGTCCGTAAAGGAAAGTGTATAAGCCAGCCAGCCGGTTGTTTTCCCTTTGGTTTTCTTCAAAAGCACCTCTGTTCCATATGAACTGCCCTCGCCCTGGGTTACATTATTTCGCCAATCATTATATAAAGAAGCTCCTTCTGAGAAACTGAGCAGGTTTTTCATTTTTTTATAATAGCCCTCCAGATCCAATACAAAATGTTTACCCAGGTCAACAGTTGTTCCGGCCACATATTGGGAAGCCAGCTGGGGGGCAATTTTATCCGTCGAAGGCACCCAAAGATCAGTTGGCAAACCTATACCGGAGCTGGATAATAAATGAATGAACTGTGAAGTCCTGCTGTAAGCTGCCTTAAAACTCCATCCGGGAATCATTTGCCACCGAACGGATAATCGAGGCTCAAGGATCCGGTAATTCCGTTTTATCACACTTTGCACATTAGCCCTTAGTCCGGCATTAATGATCCATTTCCCTATGGAGAATTCATCTTCAAAATAGGCATTGTACTCTACCGCCTTGACCCATTCGGATGATGCGCCACTATCAGGGTTTTCTTCAAAAATTTCATTATTAATGACTGCACCGGGGTTAAAATTTTTATTGTGAACAGATAACCCGAACCGTAGGAAATGAGTCGAATTGGGCACGAGATCAAAATCAAGATGGACTCCAAGGTCTTCAATACCTGTTCGGTACAAGCCCTGTGCATAGGTTTTTAGCAGTGCTTCCTCACTATCATGCTGGGTAAGGGAGTCAAGCGTAGAAAAGTCAAACCCTACATCCAGCTTACTGTAAGTAATAGAGGTATTCCCAAATAGTTTGTCACTAAACAGGTGGTTCCAACGCAAAGCTCCGACTTTGTTGTTCCATTCAAGGGCCTGGTGGTATTTGTAGTGATAGTCAAAAACAAACTCTTCTCCGTCATCTTCCAATACCAATTCCCTGAACTCCTCACCTACATCCAAAAAGACATCCCCACCACTATAAAAACTTAAGTACACCCGGTCTTCATCTGAAAACTTATAATTAATCTTGGCGTTCAGATCAAAGAAATCATAAGTCGTTTCTCCGGATTCCCCTATTTCATTTTTAAGGTTTGAAGAATAGGGTTTTAAATACATATCCAGGTAAGAAAGCCTTCCTGATAGGAAAAAAGAACTTTTATTCTTTACCAAGGGCCCTTCAACACCAGCACTTCCCGTTAATAATCCAAAATTTGCCCAGGCGTTGATCTCTTTCATATTGCCTTCTTTTGTTCGAATATCCAGAACAGAAGAAATACGCCCACCGTATCGTGCCGGGAAACCTCCTTTCACCAACTTTGCTGTTCTCACAGCTTCCGTATTAAATATGGAAAACAGTCCTACAGCATGCGAAATATAATAAACGGGGACACCGTCGATGAGAATGAGATTCTGGCCTGCATTACCTCCTCTTACATAAATACCACCAACCCCGTCAGTTCCTGTTTGAACGCCGGGAAGCAGGTGAGTTGTCCGCAAGAGGTCTTTTTCCCCTCCCAAAGAAGGCAATCTTTTAATATCTGAAGTATTGATCAGGTCCACACTTACATCCTGACTAATAGTAGCATTGCTGTCCGTTGCATAGACCATTACTTCCTTTAAAGTCAGATCACTTTCCAGGGAAAGGTTTACTCTTGAATCCTGATCCAGTAAAAATGAATCATAAGAGGGTTTATACCCCAGGTAGGAAAAAACCAAATTCACCTCACCGGATTCAAGGGTGAGGCTATAAAAGCCATAAGGGTTGGTAATAGTTCCCTTTCCACTTTTTTGATCGTAAATCGTGGCTCCGATGAGCTTTTCCCCGGTTTCACTATCTTCCAGGAACCCACTGATGGTATGAAAAATACGAACGGTTGGAGGTTTTTGAACAAGTAAAACCTGTCTGCCAAGTACTTCAAACCCCAAATTAGTCCCTTTCAGGATGGTTTCCAGAGCCAAACCTAATGACACATCGTTTATTTCAACAGACAGGTTCCTTTCAGGAAGTATATCATTGCTGAATACTAGATTCACATCATATTCGTCAATAAGTTGATAGAGAATACTTTCCAGGCTTGAATTTCTGGCCACAACACTGACTTTTTGCTCAAGAGGAGATTGAGCAAATGCAGTTGAATAGCAGGTTATGGTCAGTAAGATTATAAACAGTTTTTTCATCAGTCCGCCTGGTTAACGGGTGTGTTTAAACCGAGGTATTAATGCTTTTTCTAGGATCCCTCGGTAATAAAGACTTTCCATAATAACGCATAAAACCGAATCTTGTCCACAAAATAAACCATTAATTATCCAAATGTCATTTAAATAACTACTTTTTCCTTCCTTCTTCCCTTCGACAAGGTCGCGGACCTACATGTACGCTGATCTCCCTTAAGTCGATGTCACCCTAGCCATCCCTAAAGCCAGCGAACAGGCAAAACCTTGAATCACCCCTGCCTACTGGCACTAAAGACTGGTACTGGTACTGAAGACTGAGGACTGAGGACTGAAGACTGAGGACTGAAGACTGAGGACTGAAGACTGAGAACTGAGGACTGAGAACTGAAGACTACACCAATTTGTCACTACACCGTAAATTCATCCCCTTAAATCCTGCCGTTCGTCTTTCTTTTTTGTGAAAGTCGACGTAAACCCTTAGATTGTTGTTGAGTTTAATATGTTCACAGACAATCAATAAATATGCTCTATTCAATTAGTTTCTTTGCAGCTTTAGTTTTACTGGCGGTTTGGTTTTTCAATAAGAATAATACCAGGGTAATCAAATTCATCCCTTCTCTATTGGGTTTGAGTTTGATGGCATATGCCGGAAGTGTAGTATTTGCCTCTGCAGACATACCAGATAAATTGTGGACTGCATTTCGCGATATGATGGTACTGGGTGGTGCAAGTGCCGCCTTTTTGTTTTTCTCACGCAGTAAAATGACCTTTCTTCCTGTTTTATTGGTTTCTCTGCTGCTTTATATGTGGTACAACGGAAATATCATGAGCCATACTTTTGATAGCAAAGCTGCTGATATTCCAGTCGCCGATGAGGCCGAATTGCTGGTGGAAATAAACGAAAATAACTCCATAGCCGATCTGAAGGAAATCATGGATAAATACGGGCTTGAAGTAGGTCGCGCCTTTTATCCGGAAGATGAAGCTGCTACCGAACTGGATGATTATTATACTGTGAACATCCCGGAATCCCTGGAACACAAAAGAGCCGAAATAACGAAAGCCTTGAAAAAATCAGGTTTTATCGATTGGGTTGAAGTTAATGAAGAAATTAATATCGATCCGATGCCAGCCAAAAAGTTACCGGAAGTCAATAAGAAATTCCGTTTAAATGATCCGGGTGTGCAACACCTTTGGGGGTTTGAAGCCATGAATATGGATCAGTTGTATACTTATCTGGAGAAGAACAAAATAAAACCTAAAAAGAAAGCTTTGGTAGCTATTCTGGATACAGGTGTAGACGCTGAACATGAGGATCTCAAGGGCAACTTTAAATCCATCGAAGATCAGTATAATAATGATCCTCAGGGGCATGGCACACACTGTGCGGGAATCGCTGGTGCAGTTTCGAACAATAACAAAGGAACAGCTTCCTACTCCCGGGACAACAGTTTCTATCAGGTCAGCAGTATTAAGGTACTCAATGCAAATGGAATGGGCACCCAACAGTCTATTGTCAGCGGGATGCTTAAGGCAGCTGATAAAGGAGCAGATGTCATTTCACTTTCTTTGGGCGGACCATCAAATCAGAGCCGTCAACGGGCATATAAAAAAGCGGTTGCTTATGCGAACAAAAAAGGTGCCATCGTCGTTGTCGCTGCCGGTAATTCCAACAGAAATGCCAAAAATTATTCTCCGGCCAATGCTCCGGGAGTCATCGCTGTAAGTGCCGTGGATAATACTTTAAACAGAGCCGTTTTCTCCAACTATGTTCAGGACATAGACATGGGTATTGCAGCTCCGGGTGTGAATATCTATTCAACCATTCCTGGCAGTAAATATGCTAGTTACAATGGCACCTCCATGGCTACTCCATACGTTTCAGGATTAGTCGGGCTCATGAAGAGTATCAAACCGGAACTCACCACCAAAGAAGCTTATAAATTGCTGAAAAATAATGGTATAAACACCAAAACTACCAAATATACCGGCAAGTTTATCCAGCCGGCAAAAACGGTAGAGGCTTTGACGAAATAATGTGAAGTTTAATTTAGGGTGTAACGTAAAGTTCAATGTGGTCAACTTTAGCCAAGTCAATGAAATTTAAATAGCCCTGTGCTTCAGCGCAGGGCATGATAAAGAGAAACTCAACCAGGCCTTTAGGCCTTTTGTCCCGCAAGAGGAAAGGGCTGAAGCCCTGTATTTCCCCGGTGTTTTTTACACCGCGCTGAAGCCTGCCTGGCAACACCGGCAGACAATTACGATGCAATTGAATTTCACCATTGTTTCCCTTAAGTTGACGGCATTCAACGTAATGTTACACCCTAAATTTATCCTTCTCCTTATTCGATTCTTAAAACCAATGAAACATGTTTAAAGCTAAACTAATTGAGGATCCTGTTTATTACAAATTCAAACAAAGGGAATTATTCCTGATTGTTGTCACTGCTATACCCAATGGAAGGGAAGAGGGATTGAGGTTGAATTTGTTTGATGCGCTAATCCAGAAATACTATTTTTTGGAAAAATAGTATTTCTATATTCCAAAAAATTCTCACTTTTGCTGGCATGAACAGAACAGCGCTGATTTTAAAAGGTATGGCCATGGGCATCGCCGAAGTCATTCCCGGAGTATCCGGAGGAACGATCGCCTTTATCACAGGAATATACGAAAGACTGATCAATGCCATTAAGGTAGTCCTGAACCCGGGCATAATTGGTACATTAAGAAAAGAAGGTCTAAAAGCCACCTGGCAAAAAGCTGATGGCACCTTTTTACTTTTCCTGATTATTGGAATGGCCACCGGGTTGATAGGAGGTATTTTCACCATCACACATCTTTTGGAAACCTACCCTACCCTTGTTTGGGGATTCTTCTTTGGTCTGATCGCAGCATCTATCATTTATGTTGGAAGGCAGGTGAAAAAGTGGAACTGGGTCAGTATCCTTTCTTTTATCATAGGAACGGTTGTTGCTTATTACATTACAGTGGTAAATCCTGGTCAGGGAAGTGACGCGCTTCCATTTGTTTTCCTGTCAGGTGCTCTGGCTATCTGTGCCCTCATTCTTCCTGGGATTTCCGGAAGTTTCATTCTGTTACTACTGGGTATGTACACCATCATTATCCCTACGGTAAAAGATGCCTTAAAGACATTTCAGATGGAAAGCCTGATCGTAACCGGTGTATTTGGACTCGGTTGCCTCGTAGGTTTGGCTCTTTTCTCAAGACTGCTTTCCTGGACTTTTAAACGCTTTCACGATCAGACAATGGCTGTATTGACAGGATTCATGCTGGGATCTTTGAATAAAATATGGCCCTGGAGAAATGTGCTGGAATACCGCATCGACAGTAAAGGGGAAGAAGTGCCTTTTGTTGAAGAAAATGTATTGCCGG
>QQUB01000751.1 GCA_008501835.1 Bacteroidota bacterium | reverse complement strand
TCCAGGTTTCGACAAAGACTCAACCATGTTATTGATGCCAGCATGGGATCCGGGCAAAAATGCAGGAGTCAAAGTAGTGGTGGTTAGTCCTCATAATCGGGAAAAAGATCTACCGACCATTCAGGGAACCTATTTATATTTTGACAGCCCTACAGGAACTTTAAAAGCTATTCTGGAAGCAAAAACCTTAACCAACAAGCGTACGGCTGCTGCCTCTGCCCTGGCTTCCAGGTATTTATCACGAAAAAATGCATCCTCCTTACTCCTGATCGGCACAGGAAGCCTGTCACCGGATCTGGTCCGGGCCCATTGCAGTGTCAGATCAATTAATCAGGTTTGGATCTATGGAAGATCACTTCAAAAGGCACAAAGAATTGCCAACATACTTGAGGAAGAAGGCTTCCCTGCAACCGCTATCGAAGATCTGGACAGTTTCATACCCAAAGCAGACATAATCAGTTGCGCAACCACCTCTGACTCCCCGTTATTTAGTGGTAAATTGCTCCAAAAGGGCCAGCATCTGGACCTGGTAGGTTCTTATCGTCCGAATATGAGGGAGGTCGATGATGATGCCATTCTGCAGTCTTCCGTTTTCCTGGATAATTATGTAGGTGGAATGAAAGAAACCGGGGATATCGTCATTCCCATAAAAAAGGGGGTTCTTGACCCTGATTCCATTAAAGCCGACCTGTTCGAACTGTGTTCAAAAATCAAACCAGGCAGGCAGACAGCTGAGGAAATTACCCTCTTTAAGTCTGTGGGACACGCTTTAGAGGACCTGGCCGCTGCTGATTATTACTTTGAAAAATTCCAAAACAAAAATTCATGAGCATTTATAATAAAATTCAAACCCAGAAGGATTATCAAACTCCAGATAACTGGCTGAAAATCAAAACCATTGACATGCACACTGGTGGTGAGCCGTTGCGGGTAATTATCGATGGTTTTCCTGAACTGGAAGGTAATAATGTTCTGGAATACCGCCGTTTTGTGAAGGAGAATTATGATCATTTGCGAAAAGCATTGATGTTCGAACCGAGAGGACATGCAGATATGTATGGCTGCACTTTATTGCCACCAAATGATGATGAAGCAGATTTTGGAATACTCTTTTTACACAATGAAGGCTATAGCACAATGTGTGGACATGCCATTATTGCCATCACTACGCTTGCTATCGAAATGCAATGGGTAGAAATCGATGGGTCGGAAATTGAGCTGAAGATCGATGCTCCATGCGGTAGAATTATATCCTATGCCAGGCTCGAAAATGGAAAAGTTCAAAATGTGAGGTTTCATTGTGTTCCTTCTTTTGTAGTGGGTTTGGATCGAAAGGTGTATGTAAAAGAATTGGACCAGGAAATATCCTACGATCTCGCATACGGAGGGGCCTTTTATGCCTATGTTGATGCCTATCAACTGGAGCTTGATCTGACACCTGAAAATTATTCCAGACTCATAAAGACAGGCATGGACATAAAAAGAGCTGTAATGGCTTCAGACAAAGAAATCATGCACCCCTATGAAGAGGATTTGAGTTTTCTTTACGGCACCATTTTTATCGGTGGTCCTGTTTCTGAGGGTATAGATTCCCGGAACGTCTGCATTTTTGCCGAAGGAGAAGTAGACCGATGTCCAACAGGATCAGGAGTGTCCGGAAGAATGGCCATCCATCATGCAAGAACTGAAATCATACAAGGAGAAAGCATGTTAATTGAAAGTATCACAGGAAGTGTATTCCGGGGCAGTGTGGTTCGGGAAGAAGATTATGGAACATTCAAGGCCGTCATTCCACAAGTGGAGGGAACAGCGTTCGTAACAGGCATGCATACTTTTGTTATTAACCCTGAAGATCCATTCAAGGAAGGATTTATTTTCCATTAACCCATAACTCCCAACCCGTTTCTAAACCTCAAAAGGAATTGCCTCGGTAAGATTTTCAGGATCGCCCTGGGTAATGAGGTAGTCATTCTCCAGGCGGCATCCCAGGCTTTCCTCCGGAATATAAATCCCTGGTTCACAGGTAAACACCATTCCGGCTTCAAGTGGCCTGCTGTATAATCCAACATCATGCACATCTATTCCAAGGTGGTGAGCAGTACCATGCATGAAATATTTTTTGTAAAGAGGCTTTTCCGGGTCCTGATTCCTGACATCCTTCTCTTTTAACAATTTCAGGTCAATCAATGCTTCTTGTACCAGATTAGCCATATTTTTTTCATATTCCTTGTGGATGATTCCGGCAGTTAACATTTTCGAACCTTCTTCCAGGCAATGTTTGACAGCCCTGTAAACAGCCTCCTGTCTTGCGCTAAACTTTCCATTCACCGGCAGACAACGTGTAATATCAGAATTATAATTGGCATAACTTACCCCAAAATCCATAAGCAACATATCCCCATCCTTACAAATATCATCATTGGTATTATAATGTAGTGCGCAGGCATTTTTACCGCTGGCAATAATGGGTTTAAAGGCATGTCTGTTTCCTCCGTGTTTAGTTAGGGCATAGACCAGTTCAGCTTCCAGTTCATATTCCCAAATTCCAGGTTTGATGGCCTTTCTTACCCTTTCATAGCCAATGGCACTGATTTCCGCTGCTTTCCGGATTAGATCAACTTCAATTTCAGATTTAATGGGTCTTAGATGACGGGTAATTTTAGCTGCTCTGTCGAGATTGTGCAAAGGGTACTTCTGTTTGATCCATTCGATCATTCGATCCTGGCGGGTAGTCATATCCTTGGTCAATCTCTTGATATGTTCGTTGTGACCGAGGTAGAAGGTATCAGCTTCAAAAGCAAATAATTGAAGGTATTTTTCAAACTCGTCCAGCCACATGACATTTTTTACGCCTGAAATTTCAGCAGCTTTTTCCTGGGAAAGTTTTTCCCCATCCCACTGAACCATCAGGGCATTTGTTCTTTTGATAAACAGTATTTCGCGATAGGCTTCGTTATTTGCATCTGGATATAAAAGCAGGATGGATTCCTCCTGATCGATGCCACTGAGGTAAAAAAGATCTGCGTTCTGAACAAAATCCATTACATCGTCCGCATTGGTAGGCATAATGTCATTTGAAGCAAGAATCGCTATGGCATTCTCAGACATATGTCCGGTAAAATTCTTTCGATTGTTTATAAAAAGTTGATTATTGATCTGTTCGTAGCGCATATTTAAGTAATTAATGATAATTGACTAAAAATCAATATATTATGTAATACAAAACAAATGAGAAACAATTCCCTGACAAGCTAAAACAGTTTGATTAAACTTCAAAATATTCCCGAGAAAAAACATGCAACTCTTGCGTTTTTTTGGCCAAAACAGGGTGATGACAAAAGTCACTTTTTTATACTGACATTCGTCATGTTTTCTGATTGCGAATGTCTCTACATTTACAATCGTAATAGCAAGCGGCTATACAGATTTATGTCATGGTCAATTGGGTGTTCAATTTATTAGGCTGGAGATATTAAGAATGAAGTGGAAAATTCCAGCTGCTGCTGTCGTTTCGATGTTCTATCGAGACGACAGTTTTTTTTGGGCCTATCTGACTTACTAATTCTCCCCTCCCCTGATTGCTTTTCACCATTTCCGTACAATAAATATCCTTTAATACTCCTTTTATCGGTAAAGGACAATTTCTTATAGAATAACCATTTTTTATCTTTGTGAAAATGTTTTCCTCATTGAGGGGCCAAATGATTCAATTAACCAAATCCGCTGATACTATGTTACATCAAAAGCATTTAATTCTTTTATTAATTCTCACCATTTTCTGCTCAACGCTTTTGGCCCAGGATCCATGCGCGACCTACTTCCCCTTCAAGGAAAAAACAGTATTGGGTTATTCCTATTTTGACAAAAAAGGTAAACTCACCAGCAAATCTGTTCATACGGTTGACCAGGTGACCAGCAGAGGTGATGGTTCTATTTCGGCAACCATTGAAATACAAAATCAGGATAAAAAAGGCAAGGAAGTTTCTTCAGCTTCCTATGAAGTCAATTGCGTTAACAACAGCCTTCAGATGAATATCACGGAAGTTATGGCTCCAAATATGAAGGCCTCATTGGAAAACCTTGAAATCGATATATCCGGTGACACGTTTGAGTTACCTGCCAATCTCAAGAATGGCCAGGAATTGCCTGATATCCACACCGAAATCAAAGCCGGAACCAATGGGGTGACCATTATTACCATGGCCATTGATCACACCAACAGATTGGTAGAAGGAAAGGAAAAAGTTTCCACCGAAGCCGGAACCTTTGACTGTATAAAAATTTCTTATGATGTGGGGCTCAATATGCTGATCAGCAAAAATTACCGGATCATCAGCTGGTACAGTGAAAATCTTGGATTGGTTAAGCAGGAAACTTACAATAAGCGAGGTCAGTTGGAAAGTAAAACGGAATTAAGTGGATTGAAAAGGGTGAAATAAACATTTTCGTACTCGCCGAATTCATTCGGCTCGACGCACCGAATGAATTCGGTGTATACGGTTTATTATTGAACGTCTACCTTATTGCTCGTTGAAGCTTCCAAGCTTCAATTGCCATATGCTCATCTATATTCGCTTCCAAATTAAGCAGAACATTTTCAAAAATCAATAAACCCTACACTATTTGGAAAATCGAAAATCTCTGCCTCTATTAATCTTAACAAACTAATAAAAGAAAAATGATCAAGATCGCTGAGCAATGAACAACGAGAATTGATCAGTGAGCTGATTTACCGAGTAGAATTTCTTTTTGTCAGCCCCAGAAAAAGCTCACCGATCACGTTGTGCCTGCCTGACGGCATAGGCAGGCTCAATGATCTGTTTCCAATTACCTTCTTTGTTTCGTTATATGATAGAGTTTTTAGGAAAATAATTTTTTCTGTGCTTGCAGAATTCATGAAATGGTCCTGTTCGCAAAATTTTCCATTCATATTTTGAATAAAACGAATAATAAAATATCTTAACGCTCCGAATTAACGGCCATATCATCAAGAATCGATCAAAATTCCATTTTTATAAGAAAATACACACTGGACTATTTCAGTCTTGCCTGTTAACTAAAAATATGAACATGAAGAAAATCTTACTGATACTTGCAGGTGCTTTCCTGCCTTTGTTGAGTTTTGCTCAGGAAGAAGCTGCAAAAGGTTGGGATGAAAAGATCAACGAAGCTTTTGAACCTATTGCCAACTGGTGGATAAATATAGTTTTAACGAGTATTCCCCTCGGTGACGGACTTAACCTGCCTATTGTATTGATTCTGCTGATTGGTGGTGCATTGTTTTTCACCATAGCTTTCAGATTTGTCAATATCAGACATTTTGGGACGGCCATCAGGGTTGTTAGAGGAAAATATGATGCTCTTGAAGGCAGAGGACCTTCAACAACGGATACCGTTAATGTAGTAGAAGGTGATGTTGTGCATACTATTAAAGATGAGGGGCACACAGGAGAGGTAAGTCATTTCCAGGCGCTCACATCTGCAGTTTCAGGTACTGTTGGACTTGGAAATATCGCTGGTGTTGCGGTAGCCATTGTAACCGGTGGTCCGGGAGCAACCCTTTGGATGATCGTAGCGGGTCTGTTGGGTATGTCTTCAAAGTTCGTAGAATGTACATTGGGTGTAAAATATCGTGACATTGATGAAACAGGGAAGGTGTATGGAGGACCGATGTATTACATGACAAAAGGTTTACGCGAACGTGGAATGGCCAGCTTTGGAAAAATTCTTGCTGTCATCTATGCCGTACTTGTAATTGGAGCTTCTTTTGGAGGTGGTAATATGTTCCAGTCTAACCAGGCTGCAGCACAAATCATCACTCAATTCAATTGGGATTCCGGATATTCAGGCACTTTATTGGGCGTTATTATGGCCTTTTTTGTAGGCCTTGTGATCGTAGGAGGAATTAAAAGGATCGGAAGTACTACTGAAAAGATCGTTCCTTTTATGGCCGGTTTGTACATCCTTGCAGGTCTTGCCATTATTTTCATGAACATCGGTGACCTCGGTCCTGCATTTAGCTTGATCTTCACAGAGGCCTTTAATGCACAAGCTGTTGGTGGTGGTGTATTGGGAGCACTGATCGTTGGTTTCCAGAGAGCAGCATTCTCTAATGAGGCAGGTGTTGGTTCCGCAGCCATTGCCCACTCAGCTGTAAAAACCAAATATGCAGCCAGTGAGGGTATCGTAGCCCTTTTGGAGCCTTTCATCGATACAGTGGTAATCTGTACCATGACCGCTCTTGTAATCATTATTACCGGCAACCATATCAATCCTGAAGGGTTGAACGGAGTAGATCTCACTACCAAAGCATTCTCTACTATTCCGAATGCTCCTTATGTTTTGACGCTCGCAATTGTGTTGTTTGCATTCTCCACAATGATTACATGGTCTTATTACGGAACGCAGGCATGGTTGTATCTTTTCGGTAAGTCAAAATCCACCGAAATGGCTTACAAGGTGATGTTCCTGTTCTTTGTGATTATTGGAGCTGCTTCTCAGCTTGATGCAGTGATCAACTTCTCTGACGCCATGATTCTCGCACTTGTATTCCCTAATATGATCGGGTTGTTATTCCTGTTCCCGAATGTAAGAGGTGAATTTGTTAAGTACTTAAATGCCATTAAGAATATTGGGAAATAACCCAATGCTAATTTTATTGAATAAAAAAAAGGGGGCTTCAAAAGCCCCCTTTTTTTATAATCATCCTTGATCTTATTTGTGAAATGCTTTTACCCCAGCTCTGATTTCAATTCTTAAATGGTTATCAACTGGAGGGATAGGGCAAGAATAAATATCGTTATAGGCACAATAGGGATTGTAGGTCTCATTAAAATCAATCAACATACTATTGGGGTTTTCCTGATCCGGGATTCTTAGATCGATATAACGTCCCCCACCGTAGGTCTCTACCCCATTGGTCTCATCTGTAAAAGGCAAAAACAGATAATCCTTGTACTCTTCCTTTTTACTGAGCTCAATATTTTGGTAAATGTTCAGTTGAAAAGATTTTCCGTCTAATTGAAATTTAGCAATACCGTATTTAACATATACTGGCTTACGATCCGTGGTTGTCATCATTTCAAACGGAACAGCGTCTTCTGTTCGAATAAATTCTGCTTCGATCCTGTATTGTTCATTGTAATCAAAGAAGTCAAGTCCCTTAAAACTTTTCCTGTCTTTAGCTTTCAATGGAGATTTTTCAGGATCAGCATATTGCTCATTCAATTGCTTGTGAAATTCCGGTAAATTTTCCCAGGCAGGTTTCTTTTCAGACTCTTTTTGAGTAATAACTTCCCTTTTCCCTCTCCAATTTTTGTAATGCTCATTTTCAGCCATGACAGGATAGTACTCCACTATGATATCATGAATTTCTGAAAATTCCAGTTCCAGATTTTTTTCAAGACGGTCCAAAACAAGAACAAAACTGTCCGGTTGGTTCTGGTACTCATAAAAGGAGAGCAATACGTCATAACTATCCGGAAGGTATGGGAAGTTTTGAGCAAGATTCTCGTAATACAACTGAGCCGTATCCATTACTCCTTTTTCAAAATAAATATTCCCTCTGTACAAATCGAGATAATCATCATAAGTCAGTTCATACAGGCTATCCACAACTTCCAGACATTTTTCATATTCTCCTGACATGTAAAATAAATCCAGACTGGTCATGTATAATGCGGTTCTGCTTTTCTCCTTTTCCTGTAATTTTTCCAACAGGGAATAATAATTTTCCTCATCCATCAGGTCTACCAACCTCAACTGGTACAATAAACCATATCGACTTTCTTTTGTGTTATCAGAAAGATCCTCTTTAAATACTTTTCTTGCTTCTTCAAGTTTCCCTTGCTGAAGCAACTTATTTATCTCACCAAATGCAATGAGTTCATCTACCCCTAATCCTGTGGAAGTAGAATATTTATCAAAATTCCCCAGGGACATCAGATAGATATTAGTCATTGATTCCGACAGAGTTTCACCGGAAGTATATACGTATACATCCTTAAAAGAATAATTCGTACTATCCGTTATTTCCAGATGATACTCGTGGTAATTAATGCCATCATCTCCCAGGTATCTGAAATTGAGATAATATTGATCAAAACCATCAGAATAATAATTGATGAAATCATAATAACTACCCTGGTTAACAGAATTGATAATTCCCGATGCAAAAACCTCACCAACAGAGGTTTGCTTCAAACCGTAATTAAAGCTGGTCAGTTCTTTATTGCTTTCATCTTCAATCAGGAATTGAGACAAAAAGCCATCCTGGTCAAAATGGTTACTTAGAAAAGAAGGATCACCCTCATAAATGCTCGTTTCGAGGGTAAGGCCAATAGAAACGGCAATGGAATCTTTTGATACTTGAGCCGTCAATAAAACTGGCAAAAGCATAAGCATCAAGCTGGAAAGATATTTCATTTTGTTTTTGAGTTTGGTGGAAAGGAAAGGTATTAAGTTTCCGGCAATTCTACAGGCTTTTTCAGCTTCCTTTCAAAAATTACCATCAAATAATACATCAACAAACCAATAATCACACCAATAATCGCTCCAAGATAGACATCCTTCAGGAAATGCTGCACCAAATATATTCTGGAAAGGCCAACCAAAAAGGCAACTATTAACAACAAAATGCCACCCAATCTTTTATTCGGAATAACCAATGCCATAAAGGTATAAAGCGCAAAAGCCGACATGGTATGACCGGAAGGAAAACTGTTCAATCCCCCATAAAGGGAAACTCCTGCCACTTGATTGATCTGGTCCAGCATCCCGTTTCGTTCAAAATACAGCAAGGGACGAGGATGGCGAAAATAGGATTTAGAGAGATAACTAATGAGGGACACTATGCCGCCAAGTAAAGGAACATAGATCAGATGTCTGTAATTCCTGGGTTTTAAAGCAAAAATGAGAATAAGAATAACCACCGGATAGGCCCACTCCTCTCCTACTTTGGTAAAATACCGGAAAAAAACATCCCCGGGCTCTGTTCTTCGTTCACTGAAAAAGAAAATGGCGTCACCCTGTTCTATATTAAATAACATCATCCCGGCGATACAAAGAAATAAGCCGAAAAAAACAAAGTAATACCTGTTATCCTTCACTAATTCCATTTAAGCTGATTTCTTTTTTTCTATCCATTTCTTAATGGTATTGACAAATCGTTCCGGCTCAAGTAATTTTGAATCATTCATGGCTTTAACGGTAAGGATCAAACCTATCGGAAACAATACAATTCCCGGTACCCAGGCCGCGAGAACAGGGTCCAGCACGAAAGATTCGGCTATTTTTTTGCAAAAGATGGTCAATACAATAAACAATATAAAAAAGACTATAGAGATCAGGATGGGATAACCAAAGCCTCCTTTCCGAACGATAGCTCCCATTGGAGCGCCTATGAAAACAAAAATAAAACATACAACTGCCATACTGTATTTCGTATGGAGATCAAAAATATATTTAACCCTTGTTTCCTTAATATCTCCAATGGTCCTTACTGCTGAAACAGCCTGAGCACGAATACTTCTAATAGAGCTTTCAGCTTTTGAAAACAATTTTTTGTACTCTCCTTCACCAAAAGTCTCGATGATGGAATCATAAGTTTCCAGGCTATCGAGGTTTTGTTTAAGTGGTTCCGGACCCCGATATTTGGGTTTGGGTTTAATGGTATTAGATTTTGGAGGTACTCTTTTCCTGGGGGGTTGCGAATTAGAGGTTACTTTGGGTTTTGGCGGAGGCTTAACTGTCCCTTTACTGACTTTATTATTCTCCGTTTT
>QQUB01000874.1 GCA_008501835.1 Bacteroidota bacterium | reverse complement strand
AAAAGTTTTTGGTGTTGTTGATCCTTTCAACAACGATATTTTTCTGTGAAAATAAGACATCAGACATCGATGACCTTATTTCAAAAATGGAAATCGGTAAGGAAATGGCTGAAGAAGTGGAAATTCTCTATAGTGATGCAGCTATTGTCAGGGCAAGAATAGTCGCTCCTGTGATGATCATGGATTTGGACAGATCATCAGAGAGTCAGGAATTTCCGGAAGGAGTTGTCGTGGACTTTTTTGACGACTTTCAAAATGGCAGCAGCACCTTATCGGGTTTGTATGCGATCAGATACATAAGAAAGGGACAAGTTATTGTAAGAGACAGTGTGGTTTGGGAAAGTGTAACGGGCGAAAAGCTGGAAACCCAGGAGTTGATCTGGGACGAAAAAGCAGAAAAAATTTACTCTGATAAATTCGTGGTTATTTCACGGCCATCAGAGATCATTTACGGACACGGTTTTGAGGCAGGACAGGATTTCAACAATGCCAGGGTCAAAGCCGTTGAAGGAAGAATTACTTTGGAAAACGAATAACCATATGTTAAAAATTGGCGTTCTGGGCGTTGGCCATTTGGGCAAAATACACCTCAAATGCATCGGCCTTACAGAAGACACTTTTGAATTGATCGGCTTTTTTGATCCTGACGAGGCTAATGCCGAAACAGTAAGCGAACAATTTGGCCTGAAAGCATTTCCCGATGCACAAAGTCTGATTGATGCAGTGGATGTGGTAGACATTGTTGCTCCTACCAGTGTCCATTTCGAAATGGCAGCTATGGCCATTAAAAGCGGTAAGCATGTATTCATTGAAAAACCGCTGACGCATACCCTTGAAGAAGCTCTCGAATTGATTAAACTCAGTGATGAGCATAAAGTAAAAGTACAGGTAGGGCATGTAGAACGCTTTAACCCGGCCTTGCTCGCCCTTGACGATATGACGATTGCCCCCATGTTCGTTGAGGGACACAGACTGGCCGTTTTTAATCCCCGCGGAACGGATGTTTCTGTAATTCTTGACCTGATGATACACGACCTCGATATTTTGTTGAGCATGGTCGATTCTCCGGTAAAAGAAGTTTCGGCAAACGGTGTTGCGGTTGTGAGCAATACGCCTGATATAACCAACGCCCGGATCGTATTTGAAAATGGATGTGTCGCCAATTTGACCACGAGCAGGATTTCCATCAAGCAGATGCGGAAATTGCGCTTTTTCCAAAAGGATGCCTATGTGAGTCTTGACTTCCTGGACAAAGAAGCCCAGGTGGTTCGGTTATATGATGAAGACAAGGTTGACCCGGAGAAAGCAGAAAACATGATGCACCTTGACACGGCCACCGGGAAGAAGCTTATACATATTGAAATGCCGTCCATTGAACCGGTTAATGCTATCAAAATGGAGTTGGAAACTTTTGCAGAAAGCATCCAAAACGATACCCCACCCCGTGTAAGCATCAAGGACGGATACAAGGCCCTGGAACTGGCACACAGAATTATTGATGAAGTGGCTAAACACAACCCATAGGTTTTATCAAAAAGTCTTTTAAGAAACTGAAATAATTGAGTTTCTGATAAAAATAAAATGAACCTGCCAACTTCCAAATAAGTAAATGAGTCATGGTTATGGAACCATATGCTCAAAATGAAAAAAATTAATAAATGAAGTTGAATGTAAACCTGATGTTTTTTAATAACTGGAAAACGGGCTTTTTTAGCTTGTGCTCTCTTGCAGTGCTTTTTATTAGCAGCTGCGACATTATCAACCCGGAGGAAGAAATTCCCGCTTACATCCGAATAGAATCCGTTGACCTGAAAACCTACCCGGGAGAAGGAAGTGATGATCATGCCATTACTGATATCTGGCTTTCTGTAGATAGTGAATTTTTAGGAGTTTATCCGCTTCCTGCTACCATTCCCTTACTGGAAAAAGGGGAACACCTGATTTCTTTACAAGCCGGGATCAAAGATAACGGCATCAATTCCACCCCTGATATTTATCCGTTTTATGCACCTTTTGAAGTTACCGTAAATCTGGAAGAAGATGTTGTAAAGGACCTTTCTCCTGTTTTTGAATATTATGAAAACGTTCAGTTTTCCTTTATTGAAGAATTTGAAGGAACAGGGCAAATATTCCAGGAAATTCGTATTGGAGACCCAGAATATGAAATAGGCTTAAGCACCCAGGCAGAAAATATTTTTGAGGGTGATCACTCCGGCGTTGTAAGACTCGACACAGGTAATAACGTAATCGAGATCGGAACCCTGTCGAGGTATCAGGATCTGGGTGATAATGGTTATCAGACATACCTGGAAGTAAACTACAAATCTGACGTTCCTGTTTTTTTTGGACTTATAGGATATGAAAATATCGGGAGCCTTGGAGGGACCTCCTTATATGAAGGCGGATTTTTGCAAAGTACCAGCTGGAATAAAATTTATTTCAACCTGGCAAAGCCAGTACTTACAGCAGGTTATGAAGAATATCAGGTCGGATTCCAGGCTTACATTCCAGAGCAAGATGGAATTTTAACCCTGGATAGTGCAAAGGTATTCCTGGATAATATTAAATTGGTGCATTTTTAAGGCTTATTGTCAAAGCCACAAATTTTGAATAAAAGGTAAAGCCACTAACCTGCCTGCTGAACGCAGGAATGCAGGTACACGAATAAGGCTTAAGAATATTTCATTGGTGATATCCATTTAAAACATAATTCGTGTATCAGTGGCTAAATAAATGAGGCCATTATTAATTTAAGGTCCTCTTATAGCAACTACTAAAATATGACCCGTAAACAAAAAGACATTCTGGTTTATCAGATTGCGGATTTTCTAAGCGCAATGATTGCCTGGGCGTGTTTTTTTGTATACAGGAAAAACTTCGAAGGCGTAGAGATCACCTCTGAGGTTTTTAATGATGCTCAATTCTGGTATGGCATTTTAGTCATTCCTTTCGGGTGGGTATTCTTTTACGCTGTTTTTGACAAATACCGGGACATCTACCGCCTTTCTCGTCTGGCAACACTTGCAAGAACTTTCTTTTTAAGTTTCATCGGGGTTTTATTTCTTTTCTTCACACTGATTCTAGATGATTTTGTCAGTGATTATAAAACCTATTACCGGTCAATTCTCACGCTTTTTTCTCTACATTTCCTCATCACAGCAACCGTGAGGATGATCCTACTGACCAGAGCCAGCCGCAGACTAAAATCAGGAGTTGTCACCTACAATACCCTTATTGTCGGTGGTAATGAAAAAGCCATTGATCTCTATCAGGAAATTACCAACAGGGAAAAAGGCCTGGGGCTTAAATTCATTGGATTTATCGATGCCAACGGCAATAGTGCCAACGACCTGGAATCCTACCTCCCCAAACTTGGAAAGATCAATAATCTGGCAGAAGTCATCAGAGAAAATAATGTTGAAGAAGTCATCATTGCTATTGAAACTTCGGAACACAATCGCGTTCGGGAAATCCTCAACACCCTCTTTGATTTCGATACCAGGTTGCTCGTTAAAATCATTCCTGACATGTACGATATCCTGCTCGGAACGGTTCAAATGAATCATCTTTACGGGGCAGTACTGATTGAGATCAAAAGGGAGCTGATGCCTCCATGGCAGGCCCTTATCAAACGCCTGATTGATATATCGGTATCTATTATAATGCTGGTGGTTTTATCTCCGATTTTCGCCTATACTGCCCTTAGGGTAAGGCTATCTTCGAAAGGGCCCATCCTTTACAAACAGGAGCGAATTGGCCTTAATCACAAACCTTTTTTGATCTTTAAATTCCGCTCCATGTATGTGGATGCAGAAAAATCCGGACCACAACTCTCCCACGACAACGATAACCGATGTACACCCTGGGGAGCGATCATGCGTAAATGGCGGCTTGATGAATTACCTCAATTCTGGAATGTACTTAAGGGAGATATGTCTATCGTTGGACCACGCCCGGAACGGCAGCACTATATCGATCTCATTGTAGCCCAGGCACCTCACTATAAACATCTCTTCAAAGTTCGACCGGGAATTACCTCCTGGGGGCAGGTAAAATACGGCTACGCCTCAAATGTAGAACAGATGATCCAACGACTCAAATTCGATATCCTTTACATCGAGAATATGTCTTTAGCCCTTGATTTTAAGATCATGTTTTATACAATGCTGGTATTGCTGCAGGGCAAGGGAAAATAGGTTTTCAGCTATTTTTCGCGAATATTTTATCAAACCATCACTGCAAACAAATTCCAAAAAATATGCATTACAATTGGAGGACCAACCGATTTTGATTTAAGATAAACCAGCCCTAAAATTAATCCTCCAAAGAAAGTGATATATAATTGGTTAAAGCTGTACTGTAAATCAAATATTATCTCGGCATATGGAAAATGCATTATGGAAAATAAAAGTGAGGAAAAAAACAAGGAAAAGATTATTGAGTATTTTCTCTTTAGCCCTTCCAGCAAAAAATCTCTAAAAAATAATTCTTCTGCAATAGGAAATAATATAATTGTCGCAAAACTATTTAGTTTCATTAAGTCTGAAATTCCATCAAAATCAAAAACAATTTTGTTATTATCATTTAATAAAAAATCATATGGTAAATTGAGTAAATTCTGAAATGGAATGTACAAAACTCCTAGAAGGAGAGCTAGTAGATACCATTTCAGCTCCGTCTTTTGCGGAAACCTGTAGTCCCTTCCTTTAACATACCGAAGGAATAGAATTATTAGGCATAAGAATAAAAAACCAGTTACAAAGAAATGAAACGAATATACTTTTACTCCAAAGTGTCCTGGGATATAAACCCATAACCCTATAATTTCTCCAAAAATAAGATATAGAAACAAGAATAATATAGCTCTTAAAAAATTCATTCTTAAGTTGGCTTGAGTTAAGTCCTATTCGCAACCTCTCCAAAAATACAAAAACTCAAACACTATACTTACAAGTAAAATCATTTTATTAAAGCTTAATGCGTTCAGCCTAAATTTCAAGACTCGTAAAGACAGCATTTCTTTACAAGGCACATCGGTGCCCTATAAAGAATTAAGAAACTGCCTGCTTCATAAATACGGAAAAATTGATTTGCAGGTGCTTTATTGGTGCCGTTCCAATGGAACTAGAAAATATTTTTAATCATAGGCACATAGTACACATAGCTCGAATTATAAGAGCATGTTGAAATCTTTATCAACTGAAAATCAACTTCTTATTCCAAGCAGTATTTCAAAGGGAAGAGGAAAATTGGATAAATGAAAACAATCATCCACCCATCCATTTTATCCAAATATCCTCTCAAGTTGGAATAACATTTGAGTAGTTACGAAAATCTAAAATAAAATATTTAAACTTGCTCTAAATGCTATGTGTACTATATGCCTTTGTGTTAAAGAAGTTTACTTAAACAAAATCCCTACCGTCACACTGAAGGTCTGTTCAGGAATAAATGGATGTTTTCCATTGGTTGTTACCAACACCTGATCCCTCTTCTCCGGAATGAATTTTTTCTTCCTGAAAACTTCACGACGTTCCCATAGCCAGATCTCATTACGCTGAAATACCGGTAAATTGTATTTTCCACGCACATACAATTCCCTTCCGGGATTCAATTCGAGGGACAATTCGGCGGAAAGCCCAAGGCTGTGATTTCTGGTACCATAATACATATTGATGTGATCGGCCTTAAATTTTTTACCGTTGGCTTCGAATTTCCCATACTCGTTGGTAGCCTGTCCGATCTTCCTGGCATACCTGAAGTGATTATAGGTAGCGGCAGTACGGATATAAAATGGGCGTTGCTTAGAAAGGTTCATTTGCAAACCTGTACCCAGCGTTGTCTCTTTGTATATACTATTGTAAAAATCAAAGGCAGTACCGAAACGAATGAAAAAGTTCTTGTGATAGAAAATATCAAAGTTCCAGAAACCGAAAATTTCAAAGTCCCTTGGCTGAATCTCATTTTGCGTCGAAATGATCGTTTGTGGATTATCAGCATTATCCGTCTGGAAAACTAGACCGACATCTTGTTGCTCTGTTGGTATAAAATGGCTGCCAACTCCCATAGAAAATTTGACTCTTTTATATGGGCGTTTTTTCCGTTTGAACCCAGGTTCTCCAATGTCAAATTCCAGCTCTCTTTCACTTCCTGGTTCAACTCTGGCTTCGAGTGTCTTAACCCGTTGAATCGAATCTCTTTTTTGCTGTAAAGATGCCATATATTCATTATCAAACACCTCCTGCGCCTTTTGGCTGTTCTTATATTGCTGAACGCTTTCTGAGAGCCCTTCACTTAATGGCACGACATTGTAAGACTTCCAGAAATCTTCATCATAAGTCCCCGTCATCCTCGTAAATTCAACCCCACGACTCATCCTTTCGAGGTACTCGATTGGTTCTCCTTTGCCGGCCTTGACTTCCGTAATCTTTATTTCATTGGTATAGATACCACCGCGTCCGTAAATACCTTCACGGAGAGCATCACTGAAATACCATTTATCACCCAGTTGTCTGTAATTGACCACATATTTATTGCCTTGCCAATTCCCGGCATAGAGCGGATAATAATCATAAACTTCAAGTCCTTTAGGGGTCATTTCGAACTCCGCGCGAATAAAAGCATAGGATTCTTTATCGATATAGATCCGGCCTTTCATGCGCGCTTCGATCGTACGTTTCTTTTTGCGAAACATATTGAGCACCTTCATCAACCCTTTGGTCTCGCTGCTCCCCTCGACTTCTACCTCTCCCTGAGGCCCTATCACGTCTTCATTCTTATCAAAGGCGATCACATAAACAGGACGATCATTATATGTGGTGATACTTTCGATTCTATAATTATAAACTTTAAAAAATCGCGGGTCGATGAAATCAGTTCGATTCTGAACAAAATCGAAGCGATGTGGCGCCATATGCCCTGAAGAAAATCCGGAACGTACCGTGGTATCCAGAGGGTTTTTTAAGTTTATTTTCCTACCCTGTACAAGGCTTACATAACCTTCTTTTTTACTCTTATAGCTTCTTTTATAAATATCCAGTACTCCCTCTGCCAAATAGATGTGCCTCAAACTATCGTCCGTTCTGGATTCTCTGTAAAAGCCCAGGTATGAAGTCCCATAGGTCGGATAATTTAATTTGATATTTTTCACGGCTTTACGAACGATGTTTTCAACGCCGCCATCACTCATAACTACCACTTCATCCAGCATGGCAGCACTTTTCTTCAATCGTACATTTATTGATCCGCTAATCTCACTTATTGGTTTTCGGAAAGTTTTATACCCGATATAGGAAACGAGCATTTCCGAATTTTTATAGGCTTCTGGCAGCTTAAAAGTAAACCTTCCGTTGCCGCCAGTGGTCGTTCCAATACCCTGTTCAGGAATACCAACGTGTGCATATCCAATACCAAGTCCGGTATCTTCATCCACCACTATTCCGGTTATTGTGATGAGATCCTGAGCAGAAATAGAAAACACAAGGAAAAATAAAAAAGAAAAGAAAAATATTCTTTTGGTCATAGGTCGTTTGATTTTGTCTAACAGGTTTTGTGTACGAAACATTGGACTGCTTCGAGCTTTCCCAAAAGACGAAACAGATTGCATAATGTTACTTCTGAAAGACAGTTTATTCGAACAAAAGTTGAAAAATACCAGGGCAATAAAATTAATTCCACGGAGAAGTCTGGTTTTGGAGTAGTTTTTTGCCAATGCGTTCGCTAACATTTACCTTTGCAAAAAACACAAAAGACATGCAAAAACATATAGTCACCCTGGTTTTTTTCCTCCTCTCAGCTACCCTTTTTTCACAGGCCAGCAGGGATTTTCAAATCACCCTTGAAAACCCCAATAACAGCATGTATGTGCATCTGTACTACCTGCAACTAGATTCCTATGATCCAGGCCGTGCATCCGAAGCACTCTACCCTGAAGGAGATTCAACATTCCTTTCCAGGAGAGCAATTAAACTAAAGCAGATTCTGGACGGTGAAGGTCTTTTTGTTCATTTTAATAAGATACCCACCGACCCGAACTGGGTAGACTCTTTGTCTGATCAAATGATCTATACTCCGTTCCCAAAAGAAATGCCGGAGATCTACCTGGAGAAGGTGAATGGTAAATGGTATTATTCAAAAGAAACGGTGGCGAATATTCCCAAGCTACATAAAAAAGTTTATCCCTTCGGGTCAGATATTCTTCTGAACTTTCTGCCAAAGGAAGGTCAAACCAAAATTTTGGGTCTGGCCCTTTGGCAATATTTTGGACTGTTATTACTGATCGCTATTGGTTTGATTATTCATATAATCCTGAGCAGGTTGCTCAATCCGGTTATCAGGAGGCTCAGTCGATGGCGCAAGGGTGATAATATCATTGACGCTAATCTGGTATCCAGTATTGCCAGGTTAGTAAGTGTGCTGATCATTCTCAGACTGATCAAGGTATTTCTGCCAGCGTTATTATTGCCGGTTACCGCTTCTGTTTTCGCGATTGGAGTCATTAAGGTGATCACCACTATTCTTTTTGTGATCATTGCTTTCAAGGTCTTGGATATTTTCATGGCTTATACCATAAAATTTACCGAAAGCACCGAGAGCAAAATGGATGAGCAACTGGTACCTATCATCAAAAGGTCTATCCAGGCGGTAATCATTATCGGGGGTATTATTCAACTATTGCAAATCCTGGATGTCAACGTTACAGCTCTGATCGCCGGTTTATCCATAGGTGGTCTGGCGCTGGCACTTGCAGCTCAGGATACCGTCAAAAACCTGATCGGGTCTGCCATGATCTTCGTGGATCGACCTTTCCAGATTGGGGATTTCATAGAGTACTCGGGAATGTCAGGTACCGTGCTTGAAGTTGGTTTCAGGTCCACGAAGATGCAAAAACCGGACTCCTCCATCATCAGTGTTCCCAACGGGTCCATTGCCAACGCATCCATTAACAATATGGGGGTTCGTATTTTCCGGTTATTCAATATCAGTATTGGCGTCACTTACGACACTCCCCTGCCATTGATGAAAACCTTTATCGAAGGACTTAGAAAAATCGTGGAATTACATCCTGATGCCAAGGAGGAGTCCAGTTATGTGCATTTAAACAGTCTGGGTGATTCCTCCATTAACATATTGTTCCGGGTTCCGCTTTATGTCCCGGATTATGGTTCAGAACTTCGGGTTAAAGAGGAGTTGTACTTTTCCATTATTGAATTGGCTGAAAGACTCGGCGTGCGCTTTGCATTCCCATCTACAACCCTCTACATGGAAGAATTCCCGGGAAGTGGAAGCACTGCTCCGACTTATGAAACTGATAACGACAAATTGAAGAAGCGCTTTGATGCGTTTATTGAAGATACGAAGACGAGGTTGTAAGAAAGATTTACCCCGCTGGCGGGGTCGGTTTTTAATCGAAAAGTGAAAACTTTTGGCTAAAAATCGGGGGTGGATTTTCCCGGAAATAATCCACCCCCAAATTTGACAGGATTTTTTTTCAAGACGGTAATACCTGGTTGTCAAATTTGACCCCGCCAGCGGGGTACAGTTATTTTACCCTCAATTTCATCCCAAGCCTGATTGTGTTATCAGTGAGATTGTTGAGTCTTTTAATGGCGTCAACAGAAGTGTTATATCGCTTGGAAATATTCCAAAGCGTATCGCCTTGACTAACGGTATGAAATAGAGCTGCTCCGGGTTCGGGGGCTATTTCCGGCTCGTCCGTGAAATCAGGGTTAGAGGTTGGGCCTTCGGTAGGTTCCGGGGCGTCTTCGGGAGCTTCCTCTATTATTTCTTCCGGAGTTTCAACAGGCGTGGGTGGTTCTTCT
>QQUB01000778.1 GCA_008501835.1 Bacteroidota bacterium | reverse complement strand
CATACTGTGGTCTGGTTTCCTTGTATTTGGCCATTTCAAGCCATTCTTCCGGCAGGGTGGCCAAATCTGCATCCAGGAATCCAAGCATAGTCACACTATAGTTATTATAAACGAAAAGCATTCCCTGTCTTACAGCTTCTGACTTACCTCCGTTTTGAGGGAGGTTATAAACACAAATATTTTCGGGGCATTGCTTCTGCAGATTCCTAAGGACTTCCAGGGTATTATCCCTGCTTCCATCATTTACAAAACATAAGATCACTTCACTGTGCTCTCTTGCAAAACTTAGGAACTGCTGAAAGGGAAGTCTCTTCTCCTCGTTGTAACAAGGTACAACGATAGCATATTTCGGATTACCGGCCTGGTCCCTTTCCACTACAGGTTCCTGCCTTAAAATTCTCAGTTGCATTGTTTGTTTCATGTGCAGATTGTTTAGTGTAGTTTGCATTTTATCTTTTTTTATTTTTTCAATTCTCAAGTACAACCTACTCATTCCAAGTCCAATGCCAAAACCATAAACAACTGATTATCATGTAATTAACAATTGGCACGTTTTCCAATTATTCCAAAATATGGAAAAAAGTCTCAAAAATGTAAAACTTTACCTACCTTTATTGAAAGGAAAAGGGAACTTCCGAACGGAACCCAATCACTAAAAAAATTAATGCATGCAAGGGTATAAAATATTCATTGTAGAAGATGACCCCTGGTACGGGAAAATATTAGAACACCACCTTAGTCTCAATCCCGATTACCTGGTTTCAAGGTTTGAATCCGGGAAGGCTTGTCTGGATAGTATGCACCTTAAACCAGACCTGATCACTATTGACTTTTCCTTACCGGATTTGACTGGAGATAAATTATATAAAAAAATTCGGGAGATTAATCCACAGGTTCCCGTGATCGTCATTAGCAGCCAGGAAAAGATCATGGTCGCTGTGAATATGCTTAAAATGGGGGTTAAGGATTATCTTGTCAAAGATGATACCACTAAAGACCTGCTATGGAACAGTATCACAAGAATCAGGGAAAACCATTCCCTTAAAAAGGAAGTGGAACAACTTAGAGAGGAATTAGGGCAGAAGTATTCCTTCGAGAAAAACATTATCGGACAAAGTGATTCTCTCAAGAAGGTTTTTTCCATCATGGAAAAAGCCATAAAGGCCAATATCAATGTATCCATAACCGGTGAAACCGGAACAGGGAAAGAACTCGTCGCCAAAGCCATCCACTACAATAGTAACAGGAAAAAGAAAAATTTTGTGGAAGTCAACATGGCGGCTATTCCCAAAGAATTGGTTGAAAGTGAACTATTCGGACATGAAAAAGGATCCTTTACGGGAGCCGTTGCCAGGAAGATCGGAAAATTCGAAGAAGCCAATGGTGGCACCATATTTCTGGATGAAATTGCAGAAATGGATTTGAGCATGCAAAGTAAGATGTTGAGGGTATTGCAGGAAAGAGAAGTCGTTCGTGTAGGTGGAAACGAAAAAATCAAACTGGATGTACGACTTATTGTAGCTACTCATAAAAACCTGGTAGAAGAAGTTCAGCAAGGACGATTTAGGGAAGACCTGTTTTTCAGAGTCATGGGCTTGCCTGTAGAACTCCCCCCTCTTCGTCAAAGAGGTAATGACATATTAATACTTGCCCGACACTTTACCGATTTGTTCTCCAAGGCCAATGGTCTGGGTAATGTCCAGTTTTCAAAAGAAGCAAAAGATAAATTGCTCAGCTATCGATACCCCGGAAATGTAAGGGAGCTTAAAGCTGTCATTGAACTCGCTGCGGTGATGTGCTCTGATAATATTATACAAGCTGATGATATCACCTTTACTTCGATCAAAGCCAATGAAGATTTGCTTAGTGAAGTTAAAAGTTTGCGTGAATACACTTGTGACATTATTGATTATTACCTGAAGAAAAATAATGGAGATGTGCTGGCGACAGCAAAAATGCTTGACATTGGTAAAAGTACCATTTATAAAATGATAAAAAACGGGGAGTTAAAAGAGATGTAAGTTTTCCATAATATGGAAAAAAATTCCAAATTATGGAAAACTCACTTTTTAACTCTTCAATTAACAGTTGATAATCAAGGACTTAAAACAGTTTCCATTTTGGCATGCTTTTTATTCTATTATGGAATAAAGCAAACTCATAAAACTATTTAATTATGTACGGAATTGTAAATAAAGCCATTGAAGACCTCGTAAAAGAGAATTTTGGAGAAGAAAAATGGGAAGCTATTTTGGAAAGAAGTGGAGTTGACGTCGACTTTTTCATCAGTAATGAACCTTATGATGATGACATCACCTTCAAACTGGCCGGTGCAACAAGTGAAGAAATGAATATCCCCATAGCACAGGTCTTACAAACGTTTGGAGAATGGTGGGTCCTGAAAACCAGTAAGGAAAAATATGGTGGTCTGATGGAAGCCGGAGGCGCCAATCTCAAGGAATTCCTGCGCAACTTACCCATTTTCCACAATCGCGTAATGCTGATCTATCCCAAACTGACTCCCCCGGAATTTAAGATCAGTAACGTTGAAGAAAACAGCGTTCATGTACACTATTTTTCAAAACGTGAGGGATTACAGGAATTCGTGAGAGGATTATTGACCGGATTAGGAAAAATGTATGATACGCCGGTTACTGCCGAATTGATCCAAACCAGGGATGAAGGCAGCAGCCATGAAATTTTTCAAGTCAGCTGGTAATAACTATAATCTGTGGCACCATTAGTAACATTCGACGAAAAACAATTCAGCGAAATATTTCCGTTTTTTATTATGATCGACCGGGACATGAAGCTGTCGGCCATTGGTAAAACGCTGGAAAAGCTATTCCCGGGCACTTGCGGATATCAGTTTTCTAAGAACTACACGGTTAAAAGACCCCAACTGGAGTCTACAGATTTTGATTCGGTAAGGTCTCTAAGCGATCAAATGATCGTAATTGAATGTAACAATGAAAAGAAGACCCCGTTACGTGGTCAGATAGAATACCTGCCCAACAGAGACCAGCTTCTTTTCATTGGATCCCCCTGGTTTGGCTCGATGGAACAGATCAAGGCCAACAACCTCAATCTGCACGATTTTGCCCACCATGACCCTATGATCGACCTTTTGCATGTTTTGAAGACTCAGGAGATCACAACCAATGATCTTAAGGAATTGCTCAAAAGAGTAAATAAACAGAAGAACGAGCTCAAAAAAGCCACAGAAGAAATTCAGAATATTGCTCTATTCCCTATGGAAAACCCTGACCCACTGGTCAGAATGGATTTTGAGGGCAATATGCTCACCATTAATCCGGTAGCAGAGCAATTAACTGAATTCTTTTTTGAAGATCAATTATTTTCTCGATCTGAATTCTGGAAAAAAATTGCACTGCAAACGGACACAAACATCCAACGGACCATAGTTGAAGCCAAATCCGGAAGTAAACAGTTTTCATTTGTTATACGCCCTATTCCGGAAAACGGGTATTTTAACGTTTATGGCAGAGATATAACAAGCCAAAAGCAGAGAGAAGACCAGCTGCGCATACTTTCCTCCATTGCAGCCGAAAATACTCACGGAGTGGTTATCGCTGACAAATTTGGCAAAATCGAATGGGCCAACAGAAGTTTTGAAGTAATAACCGGTTATTCCCTGGAAGAACTCAAAGGACATAAACCCGGCAAAATACTCCAGGGGAAAGATACCGATCCACATACCGTGGCCTATTTAAAGCAACAAATAGAATTGGGTGAACCCTTTGACTGTGAAATTTTAAATTACCACAAATCGGGCCAGCCATATTGGCTACGCATACAGGGCCAGGCACTTAAGGATAAAAATGGGAATATTCAGAAATATTTTGCCATTGAAGAGGATGTAACAGAGAAAAAAGAAACAGAAAAAAGACTCAAGGAGTATGAAAACAGGTTCCGGATTGCGCTTGAAAGAATAGGTGACAACCTCTGGGAATATGACTATCATACTGAAGAAACTATATTCTCTAATCCGGACAGTAATTTCATAGGTGCTACTTCAAAGGAAATACTTAAAACTAATACCGAACTTTGGTGGGACTGTATTCATCCGGATGACAAACCTATGGTGGAAGAGAATTCCAAAAAATATGACAGAGGAGAAATTGACTACCACTCTTTACAATACCGCATGGTCTCCCTTGAAGGAGTTGAACGCTGGGTGTTGGATCGTGGGGTAGTTATTGAAAAAGATAAATCTGGAAAACCAATCAGGATTATCGGTACCCATACAGATATCACAGCTCAAAAAACGGCAGAACAGGCTATTAAAATAAAAGAAGAGAAATATCGAAATATCATCGATAACATCAACCTTGGTCTGGTCGAAGTCGACTTGAACGAAAATATCATATTTGCCAATGCTCGTTTTTGTGATATGAGCGGTTACCGGATGTCAGAACTTGAAGGCCAGGATATCACGAAAATATTTGGTGATACCGTAAACTCGGAAATTATTAAAAGTAAACAGGTTTTGAGAAAGAAAGGTATTTCCGATGCTTATGAACTGGAGGTTAAAAATAAACAGGGTGAAAAAAAATGGTGGCTGATCAGCGGAGCTCCCAATTTCAACGACAAAGGAGAACTCATCGGATCCACGGGAATTCACCTCGACATTACCGAACAGAAGAATCTTGAACTGGAACTTATTGAAGCTAAAAATGCCGCTGAAGAATCTGCAAGAGCTAAAGAATTATTCCTGGCTAATATGAGTCATGAAATCCGCACGCCAATGAATGCTATTATTGGCATGAGTAACCAACTTGGTAAAACAATACTCGATAAGGATCAGAATTTCTACCTCGATACTATCCACTCTGCTGCAGACAGCTTGTTAATCATTATCAATGACATTCTGGATTTATCAAAGGTTGAAGCAGGAATGCTCACCCTGGAAAATATCGGTTTTGAACCTAAAGCAGTACTGGACCGGGTAATGCACGTAATGAAACACAAAGCCGAGGAGAAAGGCTTGAAGTTTACCAATTCCTATTGCGATGACCGGCTATCTCCCGTTTTGATCGGAGACCCTTACAGACTCAATCAGGTATTGCTTAACCTTGTTTCGAACGCCATAAAATTTACAGATGCCGGAAGTGTTGATGTTAATTGTCATTTAATCAGGGAAACAGATGAGCACCAACTGATACGTATTTCAGTAATTGATACGGGTATCGGTATGGATGAAACCTATCTGGACAATTTATATCAAAAATTCTCTCAGGAAGACCTTTCCACCACCCGCCGCTATGGCGGTACTGGGCTAGGGATGAGCATCTGCAAAGAATTAATTGAATTAATGGAGGGAAGAATCAATATTTCAAGTAAAAAAGGAGCAGGTACTCATATTGATGTTGATATAGAACTTATGAAGGGTAGTATGAATGACCTCACTGAAGATACAACTGTGCAAACAGACACCAAACTCCTGGATGGTAAAAAAATCCTCGTTGCTGACGACAATGAAATGAACCGCCTTGTAGCATCTACTATTTTAAAAAACTACGGTGCCCTCATTAAAACCGCCGGCAATGGGCTGGAAGCCTTCGAACTTTTAAAACAAGAACCTTTTGACCTGGTGTTAATGGATATTCAAATGCCCGTTATGGATGGAATGGAAGCAACTGCTAAGATTCGTCAGGAAATAAGCAAGGACCTTCCGATCATTGCCCTCACAGCTTATGCCATTAAAGGAGATGACCAAAAATTCCTTGGGGCCGGGATGGATGATTATCTTTCTAAACCTTTTGAAGAAAATGTTTTCCTGCAGGTAATTACCCGTTGGCTCGGTCGTGAAAGGACAGTCCCAAATATTCCTGAACAAAAGGCAAAACCAAAGTTGCTATATGACCTTTCAACCTTGGAGCAAATTGCCCAGGGTAACGAACCTTTTATTAAACAAATGATCGATCTTTTTATTGATCAATCTGCCAAATCTCTTTTGGAAATAAAAAAGGCATATCGGGAAGGCAATTTTGAAACTGTAAGCAAAGTCGCCCACCGGTTGAAACCTTCTATAGACAACATGGGAATTACTTCTCTCAAAGAAATTATCAGGGAAATTGAAAAATCAGCAGAAACTCTTCAGTTTTCACCCACAATGGACTCCCTCATTCAAGACCTGGAAAACGGTATTGAACGTGTTACCAGCCAACTCAAGGAAGCCTGATCCTTTAAGTCTCTTATAAAAAATAATATCTGTCTGATGATTCCTGGCTAATCATCAGACAGAATTTAATTACCTCCACTGTTTTAACCAATTTCACTCAATTGTTTTTTCCATATTATGGAATTTTGTCTCATATTAGGAAAACACTTTACCTTATCTGCTTATAATCAATTGATTTTCAATTAGTTAATATTTGGCACGTATGTGGTTATAGATATATTAGATTAAAAAATTAGAATTATGAATAAAAGAATTTTCCTGGTCGATGATGACCCGTTTTGGACAGCTATGCTTTCCCGCATTTTGACTGATCTTGGATATGACAATATCTACACTTTTGACAATGGAACCGATTGTGTTAACAATCTGCATTTAAATCCATGTATGATCTTTCTTGATTATAAAATGGAAGATGTGAACGGACTGGAAGTATTACAACAAATCAAAGCTTATTATTCTGGCATGAAGGTGGTGTTTTGCACAGCTCATGAAGATCTTAGTGTTGCTGTAAGCGCCATTGAAAATGGCTCTTTTGACTACCTCCTAAAAGATAATGTAACGCCTGAGGAAGTCTCGAAAATTATTACCGAGGCGGAAGTAATACTGGAGGTAGAAGAGTAAACCCTGACCAATCAGATCTAATCGGCTCATGAATATTTTACGACTTAAAGCCCCGGAATGTACTTTTAAGGGGAAAGACAAAAGGGGGTATCGATAGCTTATAGCGATTCTTTTCCCCCACCCAGGTATTTTAACCGTTGCTGAATTAATTTGATGAGAAACTTCTTGTTTTGATCTTTACGAAGGCGAAGTTTCAGAAAGTGACCTTCTGCATGTATTCTCAGAAAGTCCGTTTTTACCAGATTAAGGAAATGATACGGAATGGCCCAACTGAGGTTATGATAACTCTTGGCTAAAACCACTAAAATACCTTTAGGTCGTAACTCAATGCTCGCCTGGGTGAGATCCTGATTTCTGTTTACCCAATCGTAAAATTCTGAGCTGCATTCATCCACGATCATACGAGATGATCCAATGGCTCCTAATTTCAAAATTTCCCGAAAGGAATAAGGTTTGCCCAATTTTTCATTGATCTCGTCACGGACCTCTTCATCAAAATAAGTGGTATCGGCAATCATAGGCAGCGATTATTGTCCAGACTAATTTATATAAGGACAAGTCTTGATTACCATTTGTTTAGGAAGTGAGTGGATTTTTGAATTGTTCCAGTTTGTATTGAGGTTCATTCGCTACTACTGTATAGACGATGTCATTGACTACCCTCCAATGACCGAAAAAAGTTTGTCCTGAATTTTTTGCTAATACCTTGAGGGGTTGCCAATGATCCGTTCTACCTTCTTTCTCAAAACTGACTTCCATTAACCGGGGGTCAACCCTTAAGCCAGTACGGATCGCTTTTAATGTACTTTCCTTGGCACTCCAGATTAGGTTGGCAATTAATTCAGGGTAATTTGACTTTGAGCAAAGAGCCTGTTCATTTTTTGTAAAATAATCATTGACGAAATATTCGCTCCGTGGTTCTATCTTTTCCAGATCGCACCCGAGAGCAAAACCTGGTTGAGTTATGGTACAAAAACCAATACCCTGACTATGACTTAAAGAAATGAAAACCGGCAACCTTTTGTTTTCAAAAAATACTTCCGGAGCACCATCCTCGGCAGCTCTTATTTCTATCTGAGAATAATCAAGGTGTGGAAAAGATTTCTGTAAAAAGGACTTTACTGCATTCTTGGCTGTCCATCGCCCCAGTAACCAATCATTCCTCTTCTTTGGAAATTTGAACCCATCAGCCACCAGTTTTTCAGACGGATGCAGCCAGTCCCCTGAAACGGGAACATCCTGAAGTAACCTGCTGCACCAGTAAATTATCATGGATACAAATATAACACATAGCCATAAAGTTCACACCCGATTACTTTTTGTGAACTAAATGGCTATGTGTTTTGTCAATTACTGCATTACCTTTTGAATAGGTTCCAATAACTTTTCATCCGTTACGGCTCCCAATTCAACTGTAGCATATCCGGAAACAGCAAGGTAAACTTCGCCTTTCTTATCAACTATCTTCGCATTGTAGGTTCCATTTTCTTCTTCCACCACCGCATACAAACGGGTACGGCTGTTGGAAGGGTATTTGTAAACCTGTAACCTGTCTATCCTCGCTGGTAGCCCCATCGTGGATTTGGCACCCATTTCCCATAAACCTGCTACCTGGAAACACAACTCAATCAGCCTTGGCATAGCATAGGTGTCCAGGCTTTCCGGGTCGTGGTTAGCCGGCAGATCTTTTGCATACAATCCTACCAATTCTCCCTTTTCTTTCCAGGATTGCTCAATGACCTGATAGGCCGGCCCGTGGAAGTAAAGTTTGTAAATCTGTTCAGCCTCCGCTTTTGCCTGTTTGGCTGTTGCTGCCAGTTTCCGCTTTTCTGGCTTAGGCGAAGTAACAGGATCATTACTCAATCGGATCCTGGCTTTAAAATGCGTCTTAACCTCAGCTTCTTCCTGTCCAAGCAATTTACGTTCTCCGTATAATTCACAATCAGCGATCACGTCTTTGCCATCCACATTAAAGAAAACCTTGACAAATACGTCTCTTGGTTCAGAACGGTAGAATTTGAATGGTGCCAAAAAGTCGACCTCTTCAACGGCCTTCACATGCATATCCGGGAAGAGTAACCTAGCTGCTTCCGTCATAGCCTCCACACCCATTACTCCCGGCAATACCGGAGTTCCATTGATCTCATGATCAAAGAGGAAGCCCTGCTTTTTAGGATCAAAAGTTGCTTTAGTAACCAATCCGGTATACAAGCCCATTGATTCGACCTCCTGAATCATAACGCCATTGGCCTTTTGAACCAATTGCCCAACTGCTGAACCTTCCGTAACATCCAGTCCTCCATTTTCATCAAACTCATGCATCATCATACCCAGACTTTGAGCTACAACAACCTCAAACCCTTCGGTTCCCGCTGTGAGTTCCTTGCGAATAAACGGAATTCCAGCTTCAGGAGGCAACATATCGATGCCCGCCTGCTTCATCACTGTTGGAATAGACCCTCTAGCTGCCATACCAATTCCTCCCCATGCTGTCCAGTCGAGTGCAATACCTCTGGTCTCTTTTCTCAGACTTCTGAAGCTGGAACTACTCTTACAAAGGAAATCATTGGCTGAACTGTAATCTGTTTGTCCACCATTACCAAACCTTCCGGCGATGGAACTAAATACGACCGTTGCTCCAATCGGATAATCTCCAAAGGTTGATAGCATATTGTACCATCCGTCGGCTTTGACATCAAATACCAGGTCAAATTCCTGTGGCGACTTGTCTGGCAACAATCGGCTGATCTCCAACCCTCCGGCGTGTAGTAAGACATCAATCTTATCGGTTTTACCCATGATATCCTTCACCGCCTTAACTACAGCTTTATTATCCAGAAGATTCACACTGTAATAATGAGCCGTTCCGCCTGCATTTTCAACTGCACGAATAGCAGCCAATGCGGAATAGCTACGCTCAATCGCAGCCAGTTCCTTATCAACGATAACCGGTGTTGCTTTTTGTCCTGACTCTTTGAGACGGTTAAATATCTCGCGTTTCAAACCTTCCTT
>QQUB01000795.1 GCA_008501835.1 Bacteroidota bacterium | reverse complement strand
CACTCTTCATTCTTCACCATGCATAATGCACTTAAAAATAACTCCCAAATTTATCCTTTTAAATTTCACATTTTACACTTTACCGCTTATCTTTGCGGAGCTTTTGAAAAAAGCCACCAAAAACAGACACCATCAACGGTTAAAAGCCTATGAAAGCCCAGGTGGTGGAATTGGTAGACACGCTAGCTTGAGGGGCTAGTGCTCGCAAGGGCGTGCAGGTTCGAATCCTGTTCTGGGCACAACTTACAAAACGATTTGGTCGAATGATCAAATCGTTTTTTTTATGCCCCTACCCTTGCTATCATCAGAACAAACCAAACCGATAAAACTGCTGGTTTAAAGGAAATACAAAGAGCATCGAATTAAAATAGTACCCCAATTTCAAAAGACTCTCGAAACCCTATCAGACATTTTGTTGTATATTCAAAAAAACATTTCGACAAAATGAGCTCAACAAACAAGTTTAAGACCTTCCTTCTTTTAATATTCCTGACTTTATTTTCTATCCCAACCTTTTCTCAAAACCCTTACTTCCCCAAAACGCTTAACATGAGGGAACGTGCAGAAGTAATTGATGCATGGTTAGAGGAGCGAGTGGAAACCGTGTTACCGGAAATTATGAGGCGGTCGGATATTGACATGTGGATTGTGATCGCCCGAGAATACAACGAAGACCCCGTTATAAAAACACTGCTGCCAGCCACCTGGCAATCCGCCCGTCGAACAACTATTCTAATTGCTTATGAACCGGGTGAAGATAAACCTCTGGAGACCTTTGGTATGTCCAGGTACAATACCGGAAAAGTATTTGAGACGAAATGGGACAAGGATGAACAGCCTGACCAGTGGAAGGCGTTGGCGGATATGATCATCGAGAAAGATCCCAGGAAAATTGGCATCAATAAATCAGAAAATTTTGGCCTCGCGGATGGTATATCGGCTACCCATTATGAACAACTGATGAAGGTCCTGCCTGAAAAATATCAATCCAGGGTGGTAAACGCAGAAAATGTGGCTATTGGCTGGCTGGAAACCAGGACGGAATCTGAAATGATTGTCTATCAAAATCTGGTGCGAATGGCTCATCAGATCATTGCAGAAGGGTTTTCAGAAAAGGTCATTCAGCCCGGCATTACGACAACCAAGGATGTGGTCTGGTGGTATAGAGACAGGATTCGCGAACTTGGTTTTACCGCCTGGTTTCACCCTTCCGTTTCCATCCAACGTGCCGATCCCGAAAGTTTTGACCATTTGCGTTCCTTTTCTGAACGGCCGGATAAACAAATCATCATGCCCGGAGATTTACTGCATGTCGATTTCGGAATCACTTATCTGAGATTGAATACTGATACCCAGCAACATGCCTATGTATTGAGGCCTGGGGAAAAAGAGGTGCCGGGTTATTTGGTCAATGCTTTCAAAAAAGGCAACAGGGTTCAGGATATTTTGACATCAAACTTCAAGACCGGTGCCACTGGAAACGAAATCCTGAAAGCTACCCTTGATCAATGCAAATCAGAAGGGTTAAGGGGAGTCATTTACACCCATCCCATTGGTTTTCATGGCCACGGTGCAGGGCCGACAATCGGTTTATGGGATCAGCAAGGTGGTGTGCCCGGCAAGGGCGATTACCCACTTTATGCCAATACGGCCTATTCCATTGAACTCAATGCAGGAGTATACATCGAAGAATGGAAAAAGGAAATTCGGATCATGTTGGAGGAAGATGCTTTTTTTGATGGTGAAAGTGTGCGGTATATTGATGGGAGGCAAAAGGAGATTATGACCATTCCGAGGCCTTTGTATCCGAATGATTAGGTAATTATTAAAATATTGTTGCCTTCGTACCCGGATAATCTTTCAAGAATCGAATTTTATTCTGAAAGTCAATGAGGATTGCAACTTTTTTCCGCTCATCACATTATAATAAACAAGCCTTTTCCACAAGCCAATACTCAAAATCACTTTGCTTCCTGATTTTTACCTTCAGGCAGCCTATATTTGTATAAAGCAATCAACCATGGAAGAAAAGTTCATTCAGTCTCTATATCGGGAACACCAGGAGTGTCAGCATCGTGTACCACCTGAGTTGGTTTACAAATGGATTGACGATATACTTGAGTTTCTGTTTCCACAACTGAGCAATAAACATTTTGACAACTACCGGGCCTTTGAACTGCACTACACGAAATTAAAACTGGGCCTATTTAATTTATTGAACCGCCTTCCGGAACCATGTCAAATGACCACCCAGGAAGTCGAAATAAGATTCTTTGATCACCTTCCAGAGATCAAAACCATGTTACTGGAAGATGCGAAATCAATCCTCGCAGGAGATCCTGCCTCGATCAACCTATCTGAGGTCATTCAAACCTATCCCGGTTTTTATGCCATTGCCATCCACAGATTTGCACATACTTTCCTGGAACTGGAAATTCCTGCCCTACCCCGGATCCTGACCGAATATGCGCACAGAAAAACGGGTATCGACATCCATCCGGGTGCAAAAATTGGTCGTCGTTTCTGCATGGACCATGGCACAGGTATTGTGATTGGGGAAACAGTAGAAATTGGGGATGATGTAAAAATATACCAGGGAGTTACCCTGGGAGCATTAAGCGTGCAAAAGGAATTTGCCAAGACCAAACGTCATCCTACTATTCAAAATAATGTAGTCATATACTCGGGTGCTACCATTCTCGGAGGAGATACTATCATTGGAGAAAACAGCATCATTGGCGGTAATGTATGGATCACCAAAAGTGTACCGCCTGATTCCCGGGTTTACTACCAAAGAGAAAAAACCACCCAACATCATTGAACATGAACAGAAAAAAATTCTTAAAAACACTTGCTGCCCTGCCAATAATTGGAGCATCCATGAAATTAAAAGACCTTAACAAACTGACTGACCCGCTACCCAACACTGACACAATGCCTGTATTATTCCTCGGGCACGGCAGTCCTATGAATGCTATCGAGGAAAATGAATTTGTTCAAGGGTTTCGAAAAGTCGGCACTGAAATTACCAGACCCAAAGCTATTCTTTGTATTTCCGCACATTGGGAAACCAAAGGCACTTTTGTCACTGCCATGGAAAGCCCCAGAACCATTCACGATTTTGGCGGATTCCCACCAGCATTATTCGAACAACAATACCCTGCCCCCGGAAGTCCGGAACTGGCCAGGGAAACCCAAAAGCTCATCACCAAAACCCAGGTAGAACTCGATGACCACCAATGGGGACTCGATCACGGTGCCTGGACTGTCATCAAACAACTCTATCCGGACGCAGATGTACCTGTGATCCAAATGAGCCTCGATTATTCGAAACCGCCGCAATACCATTATGAACTGGCCCAGGAACTTAAATCACTGAGAAAAAAAGGCGTACTTATAGTTGGAAGTGGTAATATGGTTCATAACCTTCGAATGGTAGCCTGGAATAAACTCGAAGAGCCCAATTACGGGTATGATTGGGCACTGGAAGCCAGAGAAAAGATGAATCATTACATTGCAGATGGAAATCATCAACCGCTGATCAATTATAAAGCACAGGGAAGATCCTTTAAGTTGTCAATTCCTACCCCGGAGCATTATTTGCCTATGTTGTATACCCTGGCTTTACAAGAAGAAAAGGAAGAAATTTCTTTTTTCAACGATAAAGCGCTTGGGGGATCATTGACCATGACTTCGTTGAAGATTGGGTAGATCTTTGTATTACAAAAAAACCTTGAACCTTTGAACAATTTGAACTCCTTGAACCCCTTGAACTAAATTAAACAGAATATCGAATATCCAATATCCAACACCGAATGCAGAAGTAAAAAAACATCTCATGAATTCAATCTTAGACCTTATCGGCAACACACCACTGGTAGAAATCAAAAATGTGGTATCCAAACCCGGAATAAAAATCTTTGCAAAACTTGAAGGACAGAACCCGGGAGGAAGCGTTAAAGATCGAGCTGCCTACGGAATGATCAAAGGGGCTCTGGACTCGGGAGTTATCACTACTGACACCCACCTCGTGGAAGCTACAAGCGGTAATACCGGAATTGCCCTTTCGATGATAGCCAGGTTGTTCGGAATTCCAATCACTTTAATCATGCCTGAAAATGCTACCAAAGAGCGTGTTCAAACCATGAGAGCTTACGGTGCCGAGGTATTACTGACCCCACAGGAAAAAACGATCGAATATTCGAGACAACTTGCTGAAGAAATGGCTTCAAAAGATGGCTGGCATATGCTCAATCAATTTGGAAATGATGATAACTGGGGTATGCATTACCGGTCAACAGGACCTGAGATATGGCGGGATACCGAAGGAAAGATCACTCATTTTGTCTCTTCCATGGGTACAACAGGGACCATCATGGGTACCTCAAGGTATTTGAAAGAACAAAACCCTGATGTTGAGATCGTCGGAGTTCAACCTACCTCAGAAGGCGGCATTCCCGGAATCAGGCGGTGGAGTCCGGAATTCCTTCCGAAGATCTTTGATCCAAAAAGAGTAGATAGCACCATTGATGTTTCCCGAGACGAAGCCATTGCCACCATGAGGGCCCTCGCCAGTGAAGAAGGTATTTTTGCAGGAATGAGCAGCGGAGGAGCTGTCACTGCTGTCAGGAAATTGGTGGATACCATTGATTCAGGTGTGGTAGTCTGCATCATCTGCGACCGCGGAGATCGTTATTTGTCCTCAGGGATCTTTGAATAGTTCTTAGAAAAGTACCGTTTTAGAAAATTCGAAAAATGATGTAATTTTATTGCCCCATACTCAGGTTTCAAAAGCAACCTGACCACAAACCTCCGTAAATAAACATTTTAACTACCAATTCAGATAGTCATTTAACTGGATCTTTCTGTTCTATCAAATGCAACAGGACTTTCCTGAATACTCTTTTTTAAGGGTATAATGTTCACCAAACCTAAAACCTAAATCATGAATACCTTTTCCACTTTACTTAAAACTCAGGAAGTTCCTATCCAACAATTGGAACAGGATTACAACCCAATGCTGAAGATCGTAAAAGTCATCTTGGGCCTCGATCCCAATGCCAATCCCCTACTCGAGATATGGCCTCCCGCCTTCAAAGCGTACAACCTTGTCGTACCCAATTTTTTAAACCTCCCACAGTATCTATTTAAAAAAAGGTCGTACAAGTCATTAGTCGGACTGGCCATGTACGCCTGCAGTAAAGCAGCTGAATGCGCTTATTGTACCTCCCATGCCTGCACTTTTGCCATGAGGCGGGGGCTGGAAGCAGAAAAATTTAAGGGCAACCTGTCTGAAAAGGAAGCGGCAGTTGTTGCTGTAGCTGAAAGCATGGCCCGAGTACCTAGCAACCTGACAAAGGCTCAGTGTGATGAAATGATCAGCCATTGTACCCCAGCTGAAATCCATGGTGTGGCAATGGTTGTCAGTCTTATGGGTTTTTTAAATAAATTCATGGGAGCTATGGGTGTAGAACTAGAGGCCGAAGCACTTGAAGAAACCGGAAAAATACTAACAGAAGCTGGTTGGAACCCTGGAAAACATTTCCGCGGCAATTATCAGGCTCCTGAAGATTACCATAATCCGGTCAAAGATAGTATTGGAACTTATTTCCGAATGTTTCAGCAAGCACCAGGAGTCATCAGGCTCGAAAAAAAATGGACCCAAGGAATACCTGACAAATATCCCAAGGCCGGGGCATTTCTCAAGGAACATACCGGGTTTGATTTTCCGATGATCGCTAAAACGAAAGATCCCAGGATCATAAAAACTTTATCAACTGTCCTGAGAGATAACCTCAATGCAGAGGTATCCAAAATCGGCTTGGATACGAAATGTCTGTCCAGCCTGGTTTTTGGAATGGTGGCTCAAAACGAAATCCTGGTCAAGGAAGCTAGGATTCTGATAAATCATCATGCCTCCTCTGTCCAGGACAATCAACTGGAGGTGATTGAAGGAATGGCAAAAGCCTTTACAAACATTGATGATAAAAATTACCATTCTTACCTCACTCAACTTACCGATGAAGCGGGACTCTCAGAAAAACAGGCAGCTGCACTGTTATGTACAAAAATGGCCTCTTACAGTCCTTCGGATATTAATGAAACCATTTTGAATGAAACACATAACAGACTTAGTGCACAAGAGATCGTTGAATTGATGATATGGATATCCATTCAGCAAATGTTTCAGAGAATGTATACTTATTATTCAGTTTCAAATGGTTAATTTCCGGGTTTGGAAGAAAAGGAAAGTTGGTCAAGGAATTGTTTGTTGCGTTGCTTTACTTAACCAAGGTCGCGAGTTACGAGGTGCGTGTTACGAGTTCTATCATTGAAGGTGATATTTGCTTATTTCAGCTTGGAATCCAAAAGAAAATGAGTGTTTTTTTACATAAATTTTATAACCTGTAACCCGGAACTCGTAACCCGAAACTTAAATTATCTTTTTAAAACAACCAGACTAAATAAAGAATCAATTAATGGGAAAAAGATTTGAATTCATTTCTGAAAAATATAAAGCTTTTATCAGCGAACAAAAAATATTCTTCACCGGTACAGCCGCAGCAGATGGCAGGGTCAACGTTTCTCCCAAAGGCATGGACAGCCTTAGGGTGATCGATGACAACACAGTTATCTGGCTAAACCTTACCGGGAGTGGTAATGAAACGGCCACTCACCTTTTGGAAAATGACCGGATGACCCTAATGTTTTGTGCATTTGAAGGACCACCTAACATTTTGAGATTATACGGTCATGCAAAAGCTCTTCGTCCTGACCATGATGAGTGGAGTAATTACATTGACTTATTCCCAAAATACCGGGGAGTTCGCCAATTAATGCTCATGAAGGTAGACCTTGTGCAAAAATCATGCGGATACGCCGTTCCTGAGTATGAATATAAAGGCGACAGGCAGGTTTTGACCCAATGGACAGATAAAAAAACAGATGCCGAACTGGACGATTATCAAAAAGGAAAAAACAGTTTGAGTATCGATGGTAAGGCAACGGATATTCCTCCCGGGTGAGCGTATTATTAATCAAAAACCAACTTCTTTTTTTTTAGAACCTTTCAGCCGAAGTAAGGAAAACAGGAATGTTGGAAAATGGGAAAATTAGATTCTATCACCCACTCTTCTATCTTTCCATTTTTCCCTTTGAAATGGGAATACCTATCCATGTCCAGTAAAAAATTTAGGCAAATTCTAACCTGCTTTTTCCCTGTAACAAAAAGGGTTCAAAAAAAGCCTGACTTTCCTTTTAATTCTCGGCTCAAAAGTCTAAATTTGCGGCGATTTTAGAATACTCATTTATGGGAGAAAGGCTAAAACGAAAAGGCGCAATTATTTTTTCGCAGCAAAATTTAGTCCTGTTGAAATGGAATAATGCCTTTTTCCTTACACATTAAACTATAATTTGTTATGGCAAACATCGGTCACGTTAAGCAGGTTATCGGACCAGTAGTTGACGTAAGTTTTTCAGCTGAAGGATCAAAACTTCCTGAAATTTACAACGCTCTCGAAATCAAAAGACCTAACGGTTCTACCCTTGTACTTGAAGTACAGCAGCACCTTGGAGAAGACAGTGTACGTACTGTTGCCATGGATGCTACCGACGGACTTACCCGTGGAACAGAAGTAATGGACACCAACGGTCCTATTACAATGCCTGTAGGGGAAGAAATCAAGGGACGTCTTTTTAATGTAATTGGAGAAGCCATCGACGGTATCGGACCAGTACCTAAAGATGAAAATGCATATGCTATTCACCGTAAACCTCCTGTTTACGAAGAACTCTCTACTGAAAAAGAAGTACTTTACACAGGTATCAAGGTGATCGACCTCGTTGAGCCATACATGAAAGGTGGAAAGATCGGACTCTTCGGTGGTGCGGGTGTAGGAAAAACCGTACTTATCATGGAGCTCGTGAACAATATCGCGAAAGCCTATGAAGGTATTTCCGTATTTGCCGGTGTTGGTGAGCGTACCAGAGAGGGTAACGACCTTTTGAGAGAGTTCCTCGAGTCAGACGTAATCAACTACGGTGAAGAATTCAAGCACTCTATGGAAGCTGGTGGCTGGGATGTTACCAAAGTAGACATGGATGCGCTTAAAACAAGTAAAGCAACGCTTGTATTCGGACAGATGAATGAGCCTCCTGGAGCACGTGCACGTGTGGCCTTGTCAGGACTGACCATGGCGGAATACTACCGTGATGGTGACCTGAGCGATCCAACCGGTGGTCGTGACATCCTGTTCTTTATCGATAACATCTTCCGTTTTACTCAGGCAGGTTCTGAGGTATCAGCCCTTCTGGGACGTATGCCTTCAGCGGTAGGTTACCAGCCAACACTGGCAACTGAGATGGGTATCATGCAGGAGCGTATTACTTCTACCAAGCGTGGATCTATTACTTCTGTACAGGCGGTCTATGTACCTGCGGATGACTTGACTGACCCTGCACCTGCAACAACATTTGCTCACCTTGATGCAACAACGGTATTGAGTCGTAAAATTGCTTCTTTGGGTATCTACCCTGCTGTGGATCCTCTAGATTCTACTTCTCGTATCCTGGACCCGGCTATTATCGGTGATGAGCACTACAACTGTGCTGAGAATGTTAAGCAGATTCTTCAGCGTTACAACGAGCTTCAGGATATCATCGCTATCCTCGGTATGGATGAATTGTCAGAAGAGGATAAGAAAGTTGTATCCAGAGCACGTAAAGTACAGCGTTTCCTTTCACAGCCTTTCCACGTAGCTGAGCAGTTTACTGGTCTGGAGGGTGTATTGGTTCCGATTGAGGAAACAATTCGCGGATTTAACATGATCCTGAACGGTGAAGTTGACGAATATCCAGAAGCTGCATTTAACCTTAAAGGAACGATCGAAGATGTGATCGAAGCCGGTAAGAAAATGTTGGAAGAAGTTGAGGCTTAATTAAGGAAAATCTAAATTTAAACATGGATTTAACAGTTCTTACACCAGATATGGAAGTTTTCCACGGTTCCATCAAATCGGTAAAAGTACCGGGAACCAATGGTCAATTCCAGGTTTTGAATAACCACGCTCCTGTTGTTTCTTCTCTGGAAGAAGGCGATGTATATATCGTTACAGGAGAAGATGAATTCAAACTCTACAGTGATGAGACAAGAGAACTCGAACCAATGACTGAAGCGGATCGTTCTATCTCTTTCCATATTGCTGGAGGATTCATCGAAGTTTTGAATAATAAAGTGTCCTTGCTCGTTAACGGAGTAGCGGATATAAAATAATCCTTTCGGGATAAACAAACCGAAAAAACTAAGGGGCAAACGGCGGTATCGGCGTTTGTCCCTTTTTTTTGTTAAAAAATTTCTGGAATCAAATAAAAGTGGAAGTTTTCGTCCCACCGAATAAATTCGGTGATTTCGGTTTACTTAAACTTATACCCAATATTTACTCGTAATAAAACATCAGCATATCCCAGGGGTTCCCCTTCTCCTATTATTCTGAATGTGGAGAACCAGGTTGGATCAATTAGTTCTCCGTCCTCAGGGACACCATCGTGTTGCTGTATCCTTATCCCCCGACCAAGCAGGAGGCCAAAGCCCAGAGATACCCTGTCTGATAATTGCGGTTCGATGCCAATTCCAACATTCATGGCAATCCTATGCTGTTGCAGCCGAAAATCAAGCCTTTGCTGATAAGAAAAATTATCCCTCCAGAAAGTACCTTCCCGGTCAGAATCCCAATAGATATATCTTCCTGAAACAGAGAAATATAAGTTCTTGAACAATGATTTCCTGGTTTTGCCAAAATAAAACCGATATTCAGTCAGCCATCGTAATCCATTTAAACTTTGTAGTTCATCAGATGGACC
>QQUB01000205.1 GCA_008501835.1 Bacteroidota bacterium | reverse complement strand
CAGAAAGGCGCTCACAACTACTGGCCGGCCATGGTATCCATTTTCTGGGAACAGGAGTATCAGGAGGTGAAGCCGGAGCACTTAATGGCCCTTCAATAATGCCAGGAGGGAGTAAACCGGCTTATACAATGGCCAGGCATTACCTGGAAGCTATTGCAGCTCAGGATAAAAATGGAAATGCTTGCTGTGGGTACATTGGAAAAGGCGGTTCCGGGCATTTTGTGAAAATGGTCCACAACGGCATTGAATACGCTGAGATGCAATTTATTGCGGAACTGTATGGAGCCATGAGGCATTCCCTGGGATACCCGCCAGAAAAAATAGCCGATGTTTTTGAATCCTGGCTCTCAACACCAGTCACCGGTTATTTACTGGAAATCGCTGTGGACATTCTTAGAAAAAAAGAGGGAGAAATGCCGATGGTAGACCTTATCCTTGACAAAGCAGGTAATAAGGGGACAGGAAGCTGGACGACCATTGCGGCATGTGAATTAGGCGTACCTGTACCGACATTGAGTGCCGCCTTGTTTGCCCGGTATCAATCAGCTTTTAAGCAGGACCGAACAGAAGCCTCCAGCCACTATGCTCAACAAATTGCAGCAACAGAAGTCAATGAACAACAACTGCTAACAGCCTACCAAACGGCGAGAATCATAAACCACCATCAGGGGTTTGATTTGATCAATGTCGCTTCCGAAACTTATGGTTGGGACATCTCTCTTTCCGAGGTAAGCAGGATCTGGACGGACGGATGTATCCTGAGGTCAGCACTGGCGGAGGAAGCAGCTCAATTATTTTTAGAAACCTCTAACCTACTGTTACATCCGGAAATCATCAGTAGAGCAGTTGAAGGTTTGCCTGTCTTACGTCAGGTGGTCGCGAATATCAGTTTGACCGGCGCTGCCATTCCTTGTTTGAGTTCAGCTTTATCCTACTTTGAAATATTTTCAAAAGAGCAATCAACCGCCAATATAATCCAGGCACTTCGGGACTATTTTGGCGCCCATCGTTTTCAGCGCAAAGATGACCCTGACGGCCCATTTCACCACATCAACTGGACATCCTAAAACCTGACAATTTATGAATGTTATTATAAGTGTTTTGCTCGGAATAGTCATTCTACTCCTGCTTATTCTTTTATTACGGATACCGGCGTTTATTTCTCTACTCATATCCAGCATTCTTACTGGTCTATTTGTTGGCTTGGACAGTGAAGCCATCATCAATACGGTGGAAACGGGGATGGGTTCCACCCTTGGCTTTGTAGCGGTAGTCGTAGGGCTTGGGGCCATGTTCGGTGCCATCCTGGAAAAATCCAACGGAGCAGAAGCCATTGCCGGATATCTCACGAAGGCGATGGGCGAGAAGAGAGCTCCACAGGCCATGTTGATATCAGGTTTTATTGTGGCAATTCCGGTGTTTTTTGATGTGGCATTTATCATTCTCATTCCGGTAATTTACGCGCTGCAAAAAAAGTCAGGAAAGTCATTGCTGGCGTTTGCTATTCCTTTGCTGGCAGGATTGGCTACCACCCATACATTTATCCCTCCAACACCAGGCCCTGTTGCTGTGGCTAAAATTCTCAAAGCCGATCTTGGATGGGTTATCCTGGTAGGATTTATTGCGGGATTACCGGCAGCTGTGCTCAGTGGTTTGGTATTTGGCAAATATATTTCCAAAAAGATCCATGTGGTTGGGAAACAATTAGCACCAAAAGCAGAAATTTCTCCAAGTGACCTTCCTCCCATCGGGTTAATTATAACCACTATTCTGGTTCCGCTTGTATTGATTTTATGTGGCACCATGGTTGAATCCGGGATCCTTCCGATTGGTAATCATAAAATAAAAAATGTGGTCACCCTGATTGGTCATCCCTTTTCAGCCTTGATCATTGCCAACCTCATAGTCTGGTATGTATTGGGAATTCGTCGGGGGTTTTCATCAAGGGAACTTTTCAAAATCACCACAAAATCCATGGAACCGGCAGGAACCATCATTTTACTGACCGGTGCCGGTGGTGTTTTCAAACAGGTATTAGTCGATACCGGAGCAGGAGAACTGATCGCCAACACCTTTTCGGAATGGGGATTCCCTCTTGTGTTATTCGGATTCCTGTCTGCCTGTGCCATAAGAATTTTACAGGGTTCGGCAACGGTTGCCATGATTACGGCGGCAGGACTGGTAGCACCTGTATTGGTTCATAATGACCTTTCCGGCGGTGCATTGGCAGCATTAGTAATCGCGATCGCTTCCGGAGCCAGCATCCTTTCTCATGTCAATGACAGTGGATTCTGGTTGGTAAAGGAATATCTTGGTATGAATGAAAAACAGACTTTTCGTTCATGGACAATGATGACCACAATTCTTGCAATAACAGGTTTTTTAGGTTCGGTGGTTCTTTTTTATGTTTTAAGTTAAATTGACTAGCCAAAAATAAAAAAGGTGTGTTTCAGTAATTGAAAACACACCTCATCAGTAATGAATTACTTCAAAAAAAAACCAACTCTAATTAGTTCAAAACTTCAAACTTAATCTTATCTAAAAACCTAAATTTTTTCAAAGGTCAGATAGTCAATCCCGCCATTTCCTCCACTAACATCTATCAATTCGATTTTTGTATCTGACCTGGAAACAATGTGCCAGTCATCATTTAATTCTTCAAAATTATTGGACAAATTGAAAAGAATATTAAAATGGAGTTCATCAGGGCTGTCATCATCACTGTTACTGTCTGACACACTCCAGGTTCCGGTAAAAGAATTTGAATCATTAGTGGCTGTCACAACACCGTCTGAGTTAAATTCAAACCCATAGCCGGTGAAATAGGCCGTTTCGTCATCGCCTGAGTCATTAAAATAAGTTATGACCCAGGTTCCTGTTTGCATAGTATTCTCAATTTCATCAGGGGAGGAAACCGGAATTACATCATCGTTTGAGCAAGAGACCCATGTAAGCACAAAAAAGAGGCCCGCAATAAGCAGTGATTTGTTCATGGTAGTAGTTTTTGTGTGATTAAATAAAGCGACATTCGATTTTTTAAACCTTACAATAATTTCTATCGAAGATTATGATCCAAATGTAACTATGCCTTTATCTACTTGAAATTTTAACACGCTGAACGGGAAAGATTAACTACTCATCAGGATATTTTGTCTGAAAAGGCCGACAAAACCTCATTTTTAATGATTTGGCTTATTTCATCGGCTTTGTCCACAATCATAAAATGGCCACCTTGTATTACGGGAAAATCGGCTTTGCCCCTCAAGGGAATTAACCTGTCTTTCGTACCATGAATTGTATAACAATTTTCAGGAACCTCCTCGTTCTTCCAATGAACGATACTTCCAAAAGCCCATTTTAGAAACACAAAGTCTGTTTCCTGAATGATCTGTTTGAGCATGCTTTTGTTTCTGGTTGAAAAAAGCCAGACTACAGGAAAAGGAAATACTTTAACTAAACCAAATGGTATGAATTTGTACAATTTGGTTATCCTGATAAATCGCACAATTGGCGGCAACTCCGAAGCCCTGGCAGCTGAGGATATGAGGACAGTAAAATGAGGATTAAGCTTTTTGGCAACTTCAATGGCGATCATCCCCCCAAAACTTACTCCCAGCAATCCAAAAGGTTCCCTTGTATTAATGGACTTTGACAACCGTTTGGCATATTCCGGAAGGGTTTCACGCTGTGTTGGTGGTAACCACTCGATATGGATGAGTTCATGATCCAATTGGAGAAATTGAAAAACCCTTTCGTCCACACCTAAACCGCTAAACGCATAAATTTTCATCCCTGGAATTATAACTTCAGGAGTTTCCAGTCAACTTCCCCAAGTTCCTGCCCTAATAATTTTTTATCATGGGTGAACCCGAGAATAAACCCTCCTCCCCCAGCACCACACAGCTTCAAGGAAAAAGCTCCAGATTCAAGTCCTTTCTGCCAAAGCGGACGGAAATTCTCAGGGATCATTTTTGGAAAAAGCTCAAATTGAAACCTGCTGATCTGTTTCATACTTTCATTCAAACCATAAAGATTATTTTGCAAATAATGCTGAATTGCGTTACCTGAAGCCTCTGTCAGCGGTCCGTCGATCTGTTTGGCGTAAGCCTCGTCTTTACATTGCTCCAGAAAATATTGCACAAGTGGCCCCGTCTGACGAGGTTTTTGAGTATCAATAAGGAAAAAAGATGCGCCTTCCAGTAATGATGGTAAGTTACATATCTCCATGCTGCCATCTTCCCGGATCTTTACTGCATTACCGGTATAACTGATCAAAGGATCAATTCCGGACGAAGATCCGTGGAAGAAATTTTCCAATTGGGCAAGCACTTTTCTCAATTCAGAAAAACGATCAATTTCATTTTTACCAATCTTATTGCGACCATACACCTCATAGAGTGCGGCACATAGGGCTCCTGAACTTCCCAACCCATATCCTACCGGAATATCAGCATCAAAAAACATTCCTTCTTCAAGGTCACGACAGAATTTACTTAAGTTCAAACTACACAACAGCTGTCCTTTTTTCATCAGATCAACCAGATAATCTGCCCAGCCCTTTAAATCCTGTTGTGAGGAAAGGTCATCACTGGTAAATTCCCATTGCCCGCCATAATTTTCATAAGGAACAGCCAATGCCCGACCGGAACGGATGATGAGATATTCTCCAAACAAGAGCAGTTTCGAATTGTATCGCGGCATGACTACAAGCTTATTTTTTGTTCAAGGATCATATCACTGTAGGAATTCTCAATCAGGTCTTCCTCCTCAATTTTAAGCAATTCCATGTAATACTTGCATTGTTTTAAAAGCTCTGGCTCCATGTTTGAATCTGAATCATCAATAGCTTCAATTTCCACAAAACTTCCCAGGCCTTTTACCTCATCTACGTGAAATTTCACATTATCTATGAAATATATATGCCGGTGTTTATCTACCTCCACCAATTGTCCCAATGCCGCATCTAATGTTCGTTTCAAAGCAGCTCCATCTCTGGGATGATAAAGGTTGACAGAAGATTTTTTCGGCCCGGCCTGATTTTCCCGCTGGTAATGAATGAGTGTATTTTCCATATTGCCCTGACGAAGCTTCAGACGTCCGTTAGGCACCGTGAAATAAGTATCAATCTGATGATCGACACCTTTAAAATAAGCCATCTTAGCTTCCAGGATAGCTTTAACCGCCTGTGGATTTTGGCATTTTGCTTTGATTTCTATTAGTGTGGGCATTGTTGCTGGTTGCTGGTTATTAGTTGCTGGTTACTGGTTACTGGTCCCGGCACTTTGTGCCGCGGATGTCGCTATACTCCATTTCTGATGGCTATTGTTTCATGGTGTTTCAATCGACCCTGATTATCTGGTACTGGTACTAAAAACTGGTACTGATCTCCCCCTTATTGCTTAACAAGCTTTCTGGACATGACCGTTTCCCCGTCCGAAATACTCAAAATATAGAACCCCGGAGGCAGTGATTGGGTTGAAAGGGTCAGTTTATTTTCCATTCCACCAAGCTCCTGTTGCCAGACGAGGTGGCCGTTAATATTACTTAGTCTTACCCATACCTTTTGACCACCAGACCGTTCCATGGTTATTTGCTGATCAAAGGGGTTTGGGTAAGCATTCAATTCCATTGCCAGTTCAGGGTTTTCCGTGGTGACAAGATAGTTTTGAATGGTTTGATAAATTACATCCAGTAAAGAATATTCTTCAATGCTTCCAAACGCATCCTGTCCCAGTTCCCAGATCATAATACCGCTCAGATTTTCCAGGGCCAGCACGGTTTTATCCTCAATAGTTGGTCGTCCATTATAAAATGCCAGTCCTACCTGATCAACATCCGCATTGGCTTCATCTTGAGCGACTATGGAAGCATAGGTAAAGGAATGCACATCCCCCGGATCATTGAAATCATATCCGTAAAACGGAACGCCCAGCGTCAGCTTTTCTTCCGGCACCCCCTGCCCTATTGACCAATAAGTGATAGCAGCCACAGCTTTCGCGTAAGGAGAATGTTGTCCGGGGCTATTAGGTGCCCACGGTCCGGTATAATCGTACACCATCATATTGATCCACTCGTAAGCCTCAAGTGCTTCATCAGAAACTTCAGGATAGCGATGGCTTCCCGGCAATGCTGCGGTCATTGTTAGTCCGTAGACATCCATCGTATCTTTGAGCTCCAACACAAACGGGCTGTAATTTTGGGTCACATCGTTCCATTCCAAATCGACGTCTATCCCCTGTAGGTTATGGTCTACCGTAAAACTCACCAACTTGTTAATAAAAGCAGATCGATTTTCGGGCTGTAGTAAATTGAGCCAGTATTGCTCAGTGGTGGCATCACCTCCGGCAATGGAGAGAAAAACTTCCAGGTCGTGATCATGAGCCATAGCAACTATATCCGTGATATCCTGTCCGCCCACACTGATATAACCTTCTGCATCAGGATAACCAAAGGCCAGGTTGAGGTGGGTCAGTTTGTCATAATTGACCAGTTCGGCAATGCCAAATCGATACCAGGGTAAATACCCAATGGTTTTAAATTCCTGGGCAAAAATGGAAGTGGAAATGATAAGGGAAAAGATTATCAGTATAGAACGCTTTGATATTCTTTCCCGGGAGGATTTCAGGTTAAATTGCATATCTGGAAATTTTTCCAAAAGGTAGTGATTTTTTTTGAGTGTGGTATATCCCAGGATATTTTTTGTAAGACCTTAAGTTTGAAGAGGTTTAAACCAAAGAGATACCAGGGAAGGCACAGAGTACTTAGAGAGATCCTGACAATTGATCTTAAATCACCCAGCTAAAAGGTTCTGGAAAACCAAACAAATCGTCATTCAGTATTCGGTATTCTCCCGACATTATTTGTACGGGACAGACTTTGTTCGATATCCTGGAATTTATGAAGTTTCAGGCAGAATTTCGAACCTGCCTTCCAATGCGCAGCAGGCAAGGTGTCGAACACCCAATAATGAATAAAGATGTTTTACATTTTACAGAACCAATCACCCTTGGCCCCAGCGGGGCCTATGCCCGGTAACAGCCAGGGTTGAGACCGGATGCGTGCCAGAGGTACGCAATAACTCTACTGGTCAGAAAAAATAACTGGGGATCTTCACATCTATCCTAACACAATACTTTTCCAACCCAAAGGACAGGAAAGGTAAGATTACCTACCTGCAGGATGCTTTTCCTTCCATTCGAAGAGATTGCGTACCTACAGCACGCTCTGGTTTTCGGCATGCCTGGCCGTTACCGGGATTGGGCCCCAAATGGGGCCAGAGGTATAAGTAACCGGATAACTTCATTGGCTTCTTCCGTTTACCGGGCAGACCAGGAACTTCCTCCCTTGAGACCTGCGCCAGGCATTTGTGCACAACAAAAAAAGCCCTTCCGAAAATTCGGAAGAGCTTTTTCTTTATCTGTAACCTGTTCGACAGGTTGTCTTCAATTACTTGTCGCCTTCGTCGTCGATCATGTCTTTCAATTCTGAGAATACATCGAGATCACCGAGGGTATCTTTTTCAACTTTAGACTGTTGACGTTTGATAGCAGTTCTCGTTTCTTCTCTTGCTTTGGTCTTCTCAGCTTTAACAGCCTGATCAGCCTCGCGGCGGATGTCATCAAGGTAGCGTGAGTGAGATACGATGATACGCTTGTCATCTCTGTTGAATTCGATAACCTTTACTGTCAATGTCTCATCAACTTCAGGCATTGTGTTGTCTTCTTTTCTCAGGTGCTTGATCGGAGCAAATGCTTCCAATCCGTAAGGCAACTGAACGATACCACCTCTGTCATCGCGACGGATGAGTGTTGCTTCGTGGTAAGATCCTGTTGGGAATACATTTTCGAAAGTATCCCATGGGTTCTCTTCCAACTGCTTGTGACCGAGTGACAATTTGCGGTTGTCTTTATCGATCTCGAGGATGGTAATATCAATGGTCTCACCCACTTTGGTAAACTCAGATGGGTGTGAGTAACGCTTCGTCCAGGAAAGATCAGAAATGTGAACCATTCCACCGATACCTTCTTTCAACTCAACGAATACACCGTAAGGAGTCAGGTTCTTAACCTCACCGCTGTGTGCACTTCCAACCGGGAAGTTCTCTTCGATCTTGCTCCAAGGATCTTCGCTCAATTGTTTGATAGACAGTGACATCTTACGATCTTCTCTGTCGATAGTAACCACTTTCGCTTCGTACTCTTCCTGTAATTTGAAGAAATCACGCGCGTTGACCGGCTGATTGCTCCAGCTCACCTCTGATACGTGGATCAAACCTTCGATACCCGGTTGGATCTCGAGGAATGCACCGTAATCTTCGATGTTCACGATCTTTCCTTTCACTACAGAACCTTCTTCGATATTTTCTGTCAGCACCTCCCATGGATGTGGCTGCAGCTGCTTCAGACCGAGAGAGATACGCTTCTTGTTCTCGTCGAAATCGAGTACAACAACGTTGATCTTCTGGTTGAGTGACAATACTTCGTTCGGGTGACTGATACGTCCCCATGAAATATCTGTGATGTAAAGGAGTCCGTCCACACCACCGAGGTCGAGGAATGCACCGAAGTCTGTGATGTTCTTAACCAATCCTTCGAGTACCTGTCCTTTTTCAAGGCTTGCGATGATCGCATCACGCTGCTCTGCAAGGTCGCTTTCGATAAGTGCTTTGTGAGAAACAACGGCGTTCTTGATGATTTCGTTAACCTTAACCACTTTGAATTCCATAGTTTTTCCAACATAAGAATCAAAGTCGATAATAGGCTTGATATCGATCTGTGAACCAGGAAGGAATGTTTCCAATCCACCTGCATCAACGATAAGACCACCTTTTGTTTTGTGGATAACAGTACCTCTGATAACAGTACCGTTTTCGTAAGAATCGAGGATGCTTTCCCAGGCACGCAAAAGTTTTGCTTTTCTACGGGAAAGTACCAACTGGCCACGCTCATTTTCCTGCTCTTCTACGTAAACATCAACCTCATCACCAACTGTGAGATCAGGATTGTCACGGAATTCTGACAAGGAAATCAGTCCGTCAGACTTGTAGTTGATATCCAAAACAACGTCACCGTCATCGATGCTGGTAACTTTTGCTTTTACGATCTCTCCTTCAAGTACGTCATTCAGCGTAGCTTCGTATTGCTTCAGATAATTTTCGATTTCATCATCTGAATATGGAAGAACGTGTTTGTTACTCTGTGACCAATCAAAGTCGTCATGGGCAGTTTGCACCTCCTCAACTTTGTCTACATCAAGTTCCAGTTTTTCTTCCACCTCCGCAGTTGCCTCTTCTGCTTCTGCTACTACCTCTTCGGCAGCTTCTTCCGCTTCTGCTACAACTTCTTCTACTTTCTCTTCAGCTTCAGCTACTACCTCTTCTGCTTTTTCTTCTACTTCGGCAACGGCTTCTTCAACCGCTTCAGCCACCTCTTCGGCAACTTCTTCTGTTTTTTCTGCAGCAGCTTCTACTGTTTCTTCAACAGTTTCTTCTACTTTCTCAGTAGTCTCCTCTGCTTTTGGATCTACTGATTCAGGTGTTTCATTCACCTCTTCGTTTAGATTTTTTTCGTCTGGCATTGAAAGAATGCTTTTTGAATAATGATCAAGAATTTAAGTTGACCATTATGTTTGGTTAAAAAATAAGATTTCGTCAATGAATTTAATGGCTATAACTGATTGAAATTAAGGCAATTAAATCCATACCGTAAACGGCCGCGCAAAATTACAGCTTTTAATGGAGAAAAACGAATAAAAAAACAGAATTAGTTGTATAAAATGTTGGTTGTTAGAATAAAGGGTGAGGTTTTTCAAATTGAAAACATAGAATTATTACCACATAGTCACATAGTACATATAGTTT
>QQUB01000045.1 GCA_008501835.1 Bacteroidota bacterium | reverse complement strand
ACTCGCAACCCGCAACACGTACCTCGCAACACGCAACACAAACTCCCTCAACTTTTTTAATCAAAAAGAACCCGTCTTCGCCTTGTTCCTGATATAACGGCATTAAAATGTGTCCGCTTGATGGCGCCTGGATGATCCCGAATTTGTCACGAGCCAGGACTTCGCCTTTTTCAATTTCCTGAAAATTCAGGTAGCCGGGTTCCATTTTAAATTCATCGGCATCCGTAATATGATGGCAGGTGATGAGTTCTGCCACTTTTGGAAGATTCCTGGAATATTCAATAAGTAATTCATCATGACGGTTCTCAACGTCTTCAGCCTTGACACATCCGATGGTTCTTAAAACATTGGTCACCGCTGCAATAGCGCGGTTGACCGAAAGATGATCTTCGTGTTGCCCGGATTCAAAAGTTACGGGAACCATTTCCACCCCAAAATTCATGGTATTGAAATAATGCAGTGTTGTGCCCTGAATCCCCTTGAGCATGCCTTTGATTACAGGCGCATGCATTTCTATGCCGATTCTAACACTTTCAGGATCATCGGTGGCAATCACAAAAATTCCCCCATGAGCGGTTGTTGTATGCAGGTCGAGCACAACGACCTTTTCAGGCCGGTAAGTCTCAATTTCCTTATGAATAAGGGCAATGAGCTGTTTTAATTCCTGCTCTTCAAAATTGAGGATTTCTTCAGAAGAACTTTTAACCTTTTCGACTATTTCCCGGCACCACATCCGGTTGAGGTCCTGTTCGTGGTATCTCACATTGGATTTGATGGCTTTGAGATTGCCTCTAAGTCCAATCATTCGGCCACTGAACACAAAATCAGGATTGGCCAGGGGCTCTCGCTCCAATAGTTTGAACATTATCTCCAGGGCCTGAATCCCGGCAGGTTCATTGCCATGCATTCCTCCAAAACAAATCAACAACGGGCCTCGTTCTTTCCCGGTATATTCCCCAATGTAACGTTCCATAAAAATCAAGTCGTTCTGCTTCCCGAAAGGGTCTTTTCGAGCGAGACGCAAGATAATTTCTTCTGAACAATTTTTTTACATTTTATATCCGAAAAATATTGCTTAGTCCAGTACATTACATTGAAAAAGCCTGGCAGATTAACCTGCCAGGCTTGAGGAGCATTAAGGGTTATACATCATTGCAGGATTTAGTTTTTGTACAGATGACCGTTAATCAATCTTAACCACATCCGACAATAATCCACTAAAAAAACATCATTGAGAGCACGTTTCTGTCCAGGTCCGAAAACCTTTATTCTTTCACAATTTTCCCGGAATTGATCAATTGACCATTGACATTGAGTTTATAATAATACAATCCGGATGAAAGATGAAAGCTTTCCAGCTTGACCCGTTTTCCTTCAAATGGCTTACTTTGCATCAATTGCCCAAGCCTGTTGAATAACTGCAATTCACCACTTTCAATATTCACTCCTTCTATGTAAAAGGTCGTTTCCTCCCGATAAGGATTCGGGTACACCCTGACGTCTACCTCCGGCAACAACACTTCCCCTGTATTAACCGTAATAAAATGCTGACCAATAGTATGCATCACGGTATTAGTCATCACTACCGGGTTGGCATCAAAGTAAATACCGGCCCGGTTCAGAATGATCGTCCCATCAGGATTTTCCGGTATTTGATTGATCTTGAACTTTACAAATCCATGGGAAGCCGGCTCATTGGTAGTACTGTCGGGCAAGATGATGCCTTCAAAAGAGAACTTCAGTACATTGCCATCCAGCAATTCTGCTCTGTAAGGGTGGCTGGACACCCCTGTCTGAAGAGTTGACAAATCAAGGTATTCCGACAAGGTATCCAGCAAAATCACTTTGAAAGCAGGAGCCGTTCCTGTATTCTGGAATCGGATCATATACTCAATTTCAGTATTGGCTTCAATGAAATTCGCATTGCCGTAACCCGTTGGAAAAGCCTGTTTATCATTTGGATCAAAGGAGCTGACATTTGGCTGGCAATCAACAGACACATAGCCGGGCTCATCATTAAAATCAAAAATATTTACCAGGCCTGTCATATCCAATCCTCCGCAACCTTCAATGGCCACAGCGTTAGGGCTATACCCGGTAAACCCCGGTTCCTGTTCGGCCTCCAATCGCCAGGTGGATCCATTAGCAGGAAAATCAATTTGCATATCCATACCTGCATCCAGCTGGAAAGGTGCTGAACTGAACATCACCACATCTTCCACCACGATATAATTCCGCTGCACAGGCATATCAGCAGTTCCCACATTTTCGATCACCATATGTACACCTTCGTCGTCACAAAAACCACTGACTTCCACAATGGCTCCTGACCAGACATCTTCGGGCTCTTCACACGGGTCATCCGGAAAAATGTGTGCCTCTGCACAGTGGGTTAGTCCTAACTCCGCTTCGCAACTGACAAATACATCAATGGTAAAACTTCCACAGTCCAAAGGAGCCAAAGTACCAATATCGAAGCGGTACAGGTTATCTTCTATGTTAATACCCGGAATACTGCTGCCTGTTAGCTCGAGCCATTCGTCGAGGTCAACTTCAACATAAATATCCTCCACTTCAGAAAGACTGTTATTACAATAAAAGACCTGATATTGGTTTTCGAAACAATGTCTTAAAGCACCTGTACCAATATCTACGGCGAGCAACTGACAATATGGATCTTCCTGCTCAAAACCAAAACCAAAATCCTTTTCAAATTCGGATGTCGTTCCTGGTGATACGTCATAAGTGACCGTCATTTCACAGTCCAGGCCGGAACCGGGCGTATTCAACACCCCCAGTTCATACATGGTTGGTTGCAATTGATAAAAAGTATCGGTGACCTCGTAATATCCCAGCAAATCTGTTTCAGTGATGTGCACTGTACCTGACTGGAGATTTTTCAGGTAAACTGCTCTTCCGGCAATGCCATCTTCTTCGGCATCCATATTACAATTCGACAAAGTATCGGCGAAGACATATCCCCCAACCTTCATCACTGTGGGTGCGGTACTGTAATACAGGATACTTTCGCAGTAATCCCAGTTCCCGGATTCATCACCAACCCATACCGTGACCGGATATGCTCCTGCCGGCAACTCACCTAGAGAAAAGAAATCATCCGCCGGAGGATCATTCTCGACAAAATCGGCAGAAAACTCAATGGAATAGGAAAGGTTTTCCGATAAGGTGCAATTATCCACAGCATCCGTGGCTAGATCTTCAGCCCAGAGCTTTGGATTGGGCAAGTTGTCCTGATTGAGGTAAGATATAGAATTCGGGCAGCCAAATTGTGGAGCCACCTCATCTTCTGAGCAGCCCCAATCAACGTTTACCGTTGAGAAGCAAAAGTTCTGATTGTCTGCTGCATCAGTCACCACCAACACTACATCAAATTGAGCAGCTTCATTCGTCAAAAGCAATTCTGTCGTCGTTGGAGGATTATATTGATCAAATTCTCCTAAAAAACCTATGGCGAGGGTTACATCGCTGCAATTATCATAACTACCTTCATCAATCTCATCCGCCAAAAGCAGGAATTCATCAGATTCATCGACCACAAAAGTCAATTGATCACCACAAATAGCTACTGGAGTAATAGCATCCCCTTCACATGTTGCAATACTTAAGGTAGCTGAACAATAATCCCAGTTTCCGGCCACATCGCCTACCCACACAACCACTTCAACCAACTGAGGCCCTGTTACAAAAGAAAGAGATTGGGTATTTGGGACATTATCATCAAAGTTCTCTGAAAGCTGAATTCTGAATTGGAGGTCTTCTGTTGCTGTACAGTTATCAACTGTACCTGCATCAAGATCAGAACCCCAAATTTGTAAAATCGGGATTCCGTCCTGAAAATCCGCCTGTAGTCCGACTATACAAAGTATGGCCGGAGCTTCCGTATCCGGATCACAATTCTGGGCATTAAGGCTTAGGCTTGATAGGATTATTAGGAAGCAAAAAACGAATGCTTTGCTGTATAAATTTTTAAATAGCTTGTTCACGATTATACTTTTTTGGTGTAACGTTTTTTCCATTAAAATGGAATTTTGGATTTAGAATTTGGATTATGATCATCATCACGTTACAAATATGTTCAATCAAAAACCTTAGCACAAAAACAGTTTCTTACAATTGTAGATCAAAAAAATGACAAATCATATAGCTAAGTCCTATATTTACTAAAACTTTAATTCTAATTGTAGAAATAATATCTACAAAATCATAAACATGGAAGGTGAAAAATTGTCCAAAATCCTTGCCCAATTCAATAAACAGGAAGCTTTAAGGTTAAAAAAGTTTCTTCGCTCCCCTTTTTTCAACCAGCGAAATGATGTAATCCTGTTATTTGACTTAATGATGAAGAACCCCGGAATCAAAGGAGACGCTTTGTATTCCAGCCTTTTCCCGGATGCTCCTTATGACGATCAAAAATTAAGACTTGTAAAAAGTTATTTATTCCGCTTAATAGAAAAATATCTGGCCGTCCGTGAATTTTCTGAGGATGACCTTGCGCGCCAATATTACCTCACCAAGGCTTATAGAAAAAGAGGCCTTGGTGATTATTTTAAAAAAGCATTTAAGAAAGCCCGATACCTGCTCCATAAACAACCGGAACGTAACTCAGGATTTTTTGAATACAACTACCGATTACATTGGGAAGAACATTTGCTGGCATCCAAAGACTCACCAAGTGAGATTCAAAACCTGGTAGACCTTTCTGAAACACTAGACCTTCGTTACATTACGCTAAAGTTAAAAAACTTGTGCCTGATTGCTGCCCATCAAAGTATTTATCATTCAGAAATAGAACCGGGTCTGTCTGATGAAGTATTGAAATATGTCCAGGATAGCAATCTTCTGGAAATCCCTGCGGTGGCCATTTATCTTTTCGGCTATCAGATGTTCGATGATAATAAAGCCGAAAGCGCCTTCCAGCATTTTAAATCCCTGGTACTGGAACATGGCACAGCTTTTCCCGGAGAGGAGATACGGGACCTTTACCTGATGGCTATAAATTATTGTGTGCGTCAATTAAACGACGGGAACGAAGCCTATGCCAGGGAGGCCTTTGAATTGTACCGGGAAGGCCTCAAAAAAGAATACCTGCTGGACAATGGACAATTATCCAGGTTCACCTATCACAATATCGTAGCTATTGGTTTAAAGATCGGGGAGTTTAATTGGGTGGATTTTTTTATCCACACATTCAAAAATGCCCTGCAAAGAAAATACAGAGACAGCTCCTTCAGCTTTAGCTTGGCACAACTGGAATTCAGTCGAAAAAAGTATGGAGCAGTTCTGGAACTATTGCAAAGAGCCAACTACCGTGACCTGCTCCTGAATTTGGGAGCCAAAACCTTATTGTTGAAAACCTATTATGAATTGCAGGAAAATGATCTGTTGAGCGCACACCTGGATGCCATGACCAATTACATCAGGAGAAAACAAATTATGGGATACCACAAAACCAATTACAATAACATCATTCGCTATACCCGAAAGGTGCTCAATATAAACCCATACGATAAAAAGGCTAAAAGCCAACTGGGTGAAATGATCGAAAAAGAAGAGGTCCTTACCGAAAGGAATTGGTTATTGGAAAGACTGAAGGTGTAAGTTTAGAAATAAACACAGGGTCAATATATTCAGCACTCATCACTATGCACTTCTTCTACTCCGTAACTTCAAACGTCATATCCAACCGACTGGGTTGATCAAAAGGGGTGATCTGACCAAAGTCGAGGAAAAGCACGACTTCCACCCGGAAATATTCTCCGGACATCAGGTCCTTCACATTTTGCAAACCCGGCTGAAGGTCTATATCATCATCTGCCCGGCCGTTGAGTTCCTCGATATAAAATACACCGTCGATCTGGGCGGTACAATCGGCCTGAATACTGGGACATACACGAATTTCAACTTCCTGGATATAATAGTATTCTGTGCCATCAAATGAGGTTATTCTTGCATTCAATGGAAAGATTCCTCCAACGGTAGCAGGATCTGCGCCACTCTGATTCAGAAAGGATTCAAAATTGGTTTTGAGTTCCGGAAATTCAAAGATTAATGCCTGGGAACCATTAAAACCTGCAGGAATATCAAATTCAAGATTTTGATAAGCCAATTCAAAAATACGGACTCTTTTTTCCTTTTGACATGAGGAGGAAAGAAGTAAAAACAATAAACCAAGTAACCCTAATTGCTTTATGGCTGACATCACTCTAAATTGAAGGTTAAAGGAAAACCTGCTCGGGTCTTCTCATCCTAAAAACTGATAACCGTTTTTTTTATTGCCTCAATAAGCACTTATCACTTTTGAACGACAATCTTCTTTGTAGCTACGAATGTCTCTGATTCCAGATGAAGAAAGTACAGGCCATTGGCAACCTGCTGCGTCAGATTCAAATCAAGGCGATTAACTCCTGCCTGCAATTCCCCGGCATTTTTCTCAAGAAGGCATTTCCCATGGAGATCAAACACCTTCAAATTTACCGTTTCAACAGGATTTTCCATTTCCAGTTCAACAGTCAGTTGTCCTCCTGAAGGCTGTGGCCAGACTTTCACTTTTCTTTCTGCAACGGTAAGCGCCCCAGTGGAGGTAATGGATTCATCAATAGATTCAAAAAGATAAAATCCCGTCTGCATATCCGACACCAGGAAGTTACCTGAAGTCAGGTAGGGAAATACCCCCCAGGCGCCATGAAATCCTGCCTGATCTTCTCCGGCATAAGTATCAAAATAATAAACCCGCACCGGATTTTCAGGATCTGTAATATCATAGACCTGAACACCATCGTAGTAATAAGAAATGTACAAATAATCGCCTCTCACCAACACGTTATGTGCAATGGAAGACGGAGCTTCCGCCTCAGCATCAAAAGTATTGACCACATACATATCGTTGTAATCCTCAACGTTCACCACCTTAACATCCATGCCATGGGTTTCATCCGCCAGATAATAATACGGCAGTGTTTCATGCATCCATCCTGCATGATTGTAACCTTGTTGTTCGTAAATGGTCATATTCCCCAGTAATTGCGGAGCTTCAAGGTCTGTAAAGTCAACAGCCCACAGGCCGTTTTGGCCACAGTTCAGCAAAGCAATATTGTCCCTGACATAAAGGTCGTGAGCATAAGGGATATCCAGATCTTCATTGGGAAAAGACGCAAGCAGTGTAGGGTTTTCCGGTTCCTCTATGGAGATTATCTTTACGCCCACCCCTCCGGTTGCGTACAACCTGGCAGCTGTAGAATCGATAAAAATATTATGGGCCCTTTTGAAAAACTCATCATCATCATAAACAACAATAGCTGTGTCGGGCAATTGAGTCATATCTATCACTTGCAGGGAACTTGAACCTTCATCAGCAACAGTATAGAGATATCCGTTATAATCATGATAATCCCTGTGAATAATATTGGCTCCCGCAACCTTCCCCTGAACATAGGCACTTTCCACTTCATAACTGTTTAATGGGTCAGTAACATCGATAAAGTGTACACCCTCTGTAGAACCAATAATGCCAAATTCATGGCCATTGATACTGACTCCCCAGATTTCATTATAACGTCCGCCCGGCCAGTTGTTGACGATTAGGGAGGTATCATTCCAGTTGTATAACATATTAGCTTCCTGGGCCTGGGCCGTGAGTAAAAAAGGTGCACAGAAAAGGAGTAAGGTAAAGGTCAGTTGCTTCATCAGTTGTATAAATTGATCCGATAGTCAAGTTGCGAGGTAAGCTTAATTGGTAAATCGCAACAAAATTTAATTGTTCTTTAAAAAATTTCGTTTGCGAAAATAAAAGAATCTTGAAGAAATTTAAAAAGCAGCTGACTTCCTGACTTTCAAACGACAGAATTAGAATTGATTTTCAATTCAAAACACCTCTGTGGTAATATTTTTAACACAGTTCTTTCACCTTTTGGCAAAAAGCATTTTGTTCAAACAATTAGTAACTTTATATGGCAAAACAGGGAGAATAGTTAAGAAGTAATCTTTTTAAAGAACTTAATAAGTTAAAAGTTTGGCAAGGAATTATTTCTTTACAACAAAATATTCCTACTTTTAGTCCTGAGGGGTAAAACTTAATGAATGATTTACATTTTATTGGAAAATCTTGAAAATAGTGCAATTTTATTCCAAGTTCAAAGAGGGAAGTGGATGAAATGGAAAATGGATGTATGAGAAAATTTTTTTATCCCAATAATCCGGTTCTTCCGGCAATCCTTTTTTATTTCAAAAAAACCAACAAGAATAAGACACTCATTTTCAACAACTTACAACTAGAACATAGTCTAAAGCGGACAGGTAATTTTAAAAAATTAAAACAACAAAAAACTCATGGGCGAACAAAGAGTCACAACGGTCAATGAAGAGGAAGTAATGCAGGAATTTGTAAGGAACCTGCTTCGGGATGTAGAGGCACTGGAATACATGCTGGAAAATGATTGGTTTGAAGAAGACACCATCAGAATAGGTGCAGAGCAGGAGATGTGTCTTGTCTATTCCGATACGTTCAAACCGGCCCCCATTGCCATGGAGGCTCTTGAAAAGATGAAAAATTACAAATGGGTCGAAACGGAGCTTGCCAAATTCAATCTGGAAACGAACTTAAAGCCCCATGAATTTAAAGGAAAATGCCTGAGTAAAGTTGAAAAGGAGCTGACTACCAATTTGGATAAGATCAGGAAAAAGGTGGCTCCTATGAATGCGGACATCATTTTAACCGGCATTTTGGCTACGCTCCATAAAAGAGATCTTCAATATGACAATCTCACACCCCTGCCGCGATACCGTGCACTCATGGACGCTATCAAAGATCAATTGATTGCGGACCAGTTTGAATTGAGAGTAACCGGTATTGACGAAATACTGGTGAAACACAATACACCGATGCTGGAAGCCTGCAACACCAGTTTCCAGGTGCATTTGCAGGTCACACCAAAGACGTTCGTCAAAATGCATAATATAGCCCAGGCCCTTGCTGCCCCTGTTATGGCAATAGGTGCCAATTCACCGATCGTATTTGGAAAGCGTGTATGGCATGAATCGAGGATCGCCCTTTTCCAGCAAGCCATTGATGTGCGAACCACCCACGATCATATGCGGGAACGCAGCCCCCGGGTGAGTTTCGGAAGAAAATGGATGAAAGAATCTGTATTGGAGATCTACAAAGAAGATATTGCCCGATTCCGGGTATTGCTGGCTGCAGAAATGCACGAAGATGCTCTTGAATTGGTCAAAAAGAAAAAAACACCCAAACTAAGAGCACTGCAGGTTCACAACTCAACGGTTTACAGATGGAACAGGCCTTGTTACGGAGTTAGTGATAATGGCATGCCACACCTCAGGATCGAAGCCAGGGTCCTGCCGGCTGGACCCACAATTCTGGATGAAGTTGCCAATGCTGCATTTTGGCTGGGAGCCATGGTCGGGATTGCCAACGAATATGATGATATTACCAAATTGATAGAATGGGAAAACGTACGTGACAATTTCGCCAAAGCAGCCCGATTTGGAATTGACACCAAATTCACGTGGTTTAATGATAAAAAGATCAGTGCCTGCGATCTGGTCAAGGAATTGCTGCCCATCGCACGTCGTGGACTTGAAAGTAAAAAGGTAGACAAGGAGGATATTGACAAATACCTCGGTGTAATTGAAGAAAGAGCCGATAAACAAATGAATGGTGCCCGCTGGCAGCTAAGGGCTTACACCAAGTTGATAAAAGAAGTCGAGCGGGACGAGGCCCTGACAATCCTTACCGCAGCCATCATAAAAAATCAAAAAATTGGGAATCCTGTCCATACCTGGCCATTGCCCAAAAAAGACGACCTTGCCATTTACAGACCGGCTG
>QQUB01000013.1 GCA_008501835.1 Bacteroidota bacterium | reverse complement strand
TATTAACTATTCCGGCAGTACCTTCAGCGTTGTGTTTGACGGAAGGGGAGGTGATCACTTCAATTTTATCTATGATATCAGCAGGGGTTTGTTTCAGAACCTCTGAAGCACTCAATGCTGTCGGTTTTCCATCGACCAATACTGTAAATTCGGATTTTCCTCTGATCAAAACATTGCCTTCCGCATCTACGGTTACAGAGGGCGCTGTTCGCAGGGCATCTACAGCCGTCCCTCCCGATGCAGTCAAATTACTGCCAACATTGACTACCTGTTTATCAATGTTTGAACTAACGGCAGATTTTTTGGCCGTTACAGCAACTTCCTCAAGCGTCGTGGAGAAACTCACTAATGAGATGACCCCTAGATTACGGAAGGGTTGGGTTTTGGACAATTCAATATCTCCAATGGTGTGATTTTGATAACCTATAAAACTTGCGACCAGGTAATAGCTTCCAAAATCCAATTTGGACAATACAAACGCTCCTGTTTCATCGGTAATATTTCCGGTAACCAGGGTAGAATCCTCAGCGTTGTAAAGACTAATGGTTACATATTCAATGGGATTATGGTTTTCTGAGCTCACAACGGAGCCCGTGATTTCCCTGGCTGCCTCTAAATCCGAAGCAAGGGTAAAAAAAGGAATGCAAATCAAAAAAGACAGGCAAAAAATAAATACGGGTGATTTCATGATAATAATTTTAATAAATGAACAGTCGGGTTACGATTACAAATTTCACAAGATCATGAGTCGTGTGCCCTACTGATTTTAGTAGTAATAAGTGATCACCATCCGATTGATTATCTAAGAAGTTCTTTAAATTCACGTTTTCAATATTTCACAAACAGATCTCCATGTTGACAAAAGAAAATACAGCTCTCGTAGTCATCGACATCCAGGGCAAACTGGCACAGCTAATGCACCAGAAAGAAGCTGTTTACCAAAATGTCAATCGCTTAATTGAAGGAGCCAAGGTATTGGACATTCCTATCATTTGGACAGAGCAATATCCGGAAGGATTAGGTGGAACGATCCCAGAGGTTGCCGCCACGCTTGAAGGGGTAAAACCTATTCCCAAAATGACTTTTAGTTGTTGTCAGAATGATGAATTTCTAACAGCCTTAAAAGCCACCGGTCGCCAACAAATCCTGATCACCGGAATTGAAACGCATATTTGTGTATATCAAACTACAGTTGAATTGCTGGAGGCAGGCTTCGAGGTGGAAGTGGTTGCAGATGCCGTCTCTTCAAGAACACCCGAAAATAAAGCCCTTGGCCTCGATAAGATGAAGACTGCCGGAGCCGGAATCACAGGGACGGAAACTGCATTGTATGAATTACTGAAAGTGGCGAGTGGGCCCGAGTTTAAGCAGATCCTGAAAATTGTAAAATAATGCCCGAAACAGCTCAGCCAGACCTCCGAGGTTTTAGAAACCTCGGAGGTCTAGCAACTGCCCCCTGCCCCCATTATATTAAAGCCATGAGAAATGGAAGTGTGACATATTTTTTGCAAAATTTTGCTGATTTTAACACTTGAAGCAACCTCAATCACACAACTCCACAATCCTGTCCACATACTCAAAGGCTTCAAAAGCATTAATCTGATGATCTCCCTGGGTGTTAGGAATAGAAGTCAAAACGACGATCAAATCCTTGTGAGGAGCGATAAAAGCGAATTGGCCGCCATGGCCCCACATATGGTGAATATTCCTTTCCTTGTTGATCCACCAATAATAACCGAAAGCATAATCATCATTTACATCAACCTGCTCTGAGATCATATCATTTATCCAACTTTCTGAAACAATCGGCTCGCCATTCCAGGTACCTTTATCAGCAACGAGCATGGCAAATTTAGCTAATTCCCTGGGAGTAGTTTTTATCCCGAATCCCCCAAATGTTATGCCGTCAGGGTATCTGGTCCAACTGTAATTCTCGAATCCGATTTTGGAAAAAATCACCTCGTCTGCCCATTCATCCGTTGGTTTTCCGGCCACTTCCTGGATCATGGCTGATATAAGGTTAGGATCCCCGTCATTATAATGAAAAACTGTGCCCTGTTCATCATTGACCGGCAGGTCCAGAACGAAATCAACACTGTTCTCTGGAATTTGCCTCAATAATTTATCCGTCTGCCCTGAAACGCCGTCATTACTGAAACCGATACCGGATCGCATGGTTATAAAATTCCGGATCGTAATGTCAGATTTATCAGGATGACCGGCAAATGCTTCCGGCATATATTTTGACATGGGGTCATCAATCGAATCGATCATTCCTTCCTCGAGTGCTTTTCCTACCAAGACACCCATAAATTGTTTGGTGCAGGACCAAATCAAGTCCTTATTGACGATATCCTCCTGGTCTTTAAAGTAATTCTCCGCAACTAAATGCCCATTTCTGAAAACCAGCATACTTTTCAGGGACCATAAATTATCATCTTCAATGACATCCTTATACACCTCCACTAAAGCCAATGAATCCATATTTTCTAAAGTCGGTGTGGATATATGGTGGCCATCCTGGATTTCCACAGGGTCGAAAGAATCAAACGGGGCCTTCAATGTATCTTCCTTTAAACAGGATGAAACTACCCCTGTTGCAAGGAAGAGGAACAAATATTTACACAATCTAATTTTCATGATTTTGATTTTTTCATTCCAAGTTGTTTCCTAAAACTTATGGTATTGGTTAGATAATTGGCTTTCGGTGAACCCTCATAAAACGACTGACTTAGGGTGTAAATAAACGACCAGCCTTTTGGACTGAAATCTTTTAAAACGAAGTCCAGTTCTACGTAATACCGCTTATCCTGCAAGGAAAAAGAAAGGTCCGAATTGGCATTTTTCAGAATATCGGAAAACTGTAAGAAGTAGAAGTAATCTTCCTTTTCATACGCAGGCCGGGACGTGATACTATAAATGGTGGTAACCAAATTGACGGCCACTTGTTTTTCCAAAACCTGTGTCTCAAAATTGAGGCAGGGTCCAATATCAATTGCTGTGAACCAATAGGTATGACCGCTGTGCAACTCCGGGTACAAATGATAATTATACCTGACAGCTGCATATGGCCCGATCCATAATGTACTATTGCTGAAATCAATTGCAAAAAGGTAATCCAGCTGAACCGGTTTAAAGTTGAAGTTGATACCAGCTATTCCTCTTGCAAAAGAAGCGCCAAAGCCAAACTCACTTTCAAACCGGAAGCGGCGAGTAGTAGTTTTCAGATCAAAAGTATAGCCGACCTGTACATTCGGCCCTTTAAAAATCAATCCATAATTAGACTGATCTTTAAGTTCGGCGTAATTAACCGACAGATCCAAATAACTCATTTTTTGGGCGTTTGCGGCAATCCCAACACTGAGTAAAAGCAACACCATAATCGCTTTAATACTTCGGGATTTATTATTTATTCGTTCCATAATTTTGAATTATAAAACAAACATAAATGTATTCTACACCCGGCGACCTACTGATTGTAGTAGTTTGAATTACTTTCGTCTAAATATTCCTTTCAAACATTGAAAGCCGCCTGTAAACCCTTTATTTTTGTGCAGCACCACAATTGACGCTTTACTCATTTCAAACTTACCTATCATTATGAAAAGCGTTCTTATCCTCGGTGGCTATGGCAATGCCGGTTTCCTCATCTCCAAATTTTTGCTTCAGCAATCAACCGACGTCAACATCATCGTAGCCGGAAGACGAATCCAAAAAGCGGAAGCGGCCGTAAAAGAGTTAAACGAATCCTTTCCCGGCGACAGAGCTTCTGCTCTGCAAGTCGATATCACAGATATACCAGCCTTTCAGAAAGCCTTGAAAAAAGCGACCATCGTCGTCAATGCTGCCAGCACCATTCAATTCACCAAACAAATTACAGAAGAGGTGCTTCAGGCCGGACTGGACTATATCGATATTCACCTTTCTTCTCCCCATAAACTTGAGGTACTTTTTGGAATGGAGGAAAAAATAAAATCAGCAGGATGCTGCTTTTTCACCGACGGAGGATTTCACCCTGGAATTACTTCTACATTGGTCCGCCGTGCTTCCGAATTCTATGATGAACTCCAGGTAGCCAATATTTATGGAGGGCTAAAAATAGATTGGGGAGCCATTGAAGCCTCACCGGGTACGATGGAGGAAATGCTGGAAGAATTCAAACATTACAGCTCCCTTCATTACAAAAACGGCCAATGGAAAACGATGAGCTGGTTCGCCATGCCTTCCAATTATGATTTTGGACCTCCATATGGAAAAATGCCTTGTTCCCCTATGTTCCTTAATGAGCAAAAAGTATTACCCGAACTCATCCCTTCTCTAAGAGAAACAGGATTCTACGTCAGCGGATTTAACCCTTTTATGGATTTAATTCTGTTGCCCCTGATTATGCTTTTCATTAAAATACCTCTCAGGTTTTTTCAATACCTTTCTTTTAAACTTTTCAGGTTAGGTTTCAAGTTCAGCAAACCTCCTTATGGGGTCCGGTTGATTACCGATTGCAAAGGCATTAAATCCGGTCAGGAAAGACACATGAAACTAGTGCTTGAACACAACGATGAATATCTGTTGACAGCAGTACCAACCGTTGCTTGTCTGCTACAGTATCTGGATGGTTCCATCAAAAAACCTGGCGTCTGGTTTCAGGCCAATGCTGTTGAACCGACTCGTTTTTTTGAGGACATGGGAAGGATGGGGTTGCCGCTAAGGGTTGAGGAAGGTTGAGTTACGAGTTGCTGGTTGCTGGCTAATATGTTTATAGCGAAAGGTTTTCAACAATTACCTATCACCTCCGAGTGTTACAGCCTGAGTTTCAACTTCAAAACCCGCAACTCGCAACCCGAAAAAATTAACCTTATATTTGTTGAAAGCGATGCACTCCTTTACAACTATTGATTATGACAACTGACCAAAAGTCGAAAAAAGGCAGCAACCTGGGTTGTGTTTTGAAGATCATCGGGATAATTATCGGGATTAAAGTATTCCTGTTTCTACTCAACACTGTGAAAAGCTGGATCCTGGCAGACCAAAATGCTCAGGCATTGGATGTGTTTCATAATAACTACATCGTTTTTCAAAAATACTACCTTACCATTCCTTTTGGGTCATTTGGATCAAGAGCGCTGATTGGGTTTATCATTTCATTTATTGCTGCCATTTTGATCTATGGAATCACCTACTTCCTTACCAGAAATATTGCACAGGAAAAGAGAGAGAAAATAAGAGGCAACTCTACGGCAAATATTTTTTGGATCTTGGTCATCTTTTTCATTCTCACTGCATTTTTCCTTCCTCAGCAAAAGGTGATCCTGAATTCTGAAAAACAACAAATAGAAATCAGTCAATATAAAAGCTGGTATTTTTTCCAGTCGCCATTCAATCCCGAAAGACATACGATTCCTTTTGAAGACATCTCCGGATTTAAACATGAATATTACAACGACACTTTTCGGGGAAGTACCAATTATTTTATTGACCTGTATTGTACTACCCATTCCGGAGACACCATCGCTATCGGTCATACTTTGACTCACCATGGTGAATTTGGTTTTTTGGATTTCAAATCCCAGGAAGAGAGAAACGTTAATGCCAAAAACCAGGCGGAGGCTGCCATAGAGGCTTTAAAAAGTATTTTGGAGTAAGAAAAAAGTTACATATTCCAAACTGTATTGCAGATTGGTAGCGGAAAACTGGATAGTTGGAAAATTGGATAAATGGGTTTAGTCAACCATTCTTCCATTTCATCCCCCGACACTTTGTGTACGGGATCGTGAACATTCTTCCTCTCGAACTGGAAGTCTAGTATGTGGATTATTATTATCTCAAATTTAATTTTAAAACAGACTCTGAGCTACAATGTCCAACAAAAAGAATAAAGGTTACTCCATTCGACCATTATCGTTTAACCGGCAAATGGTCATTGCCTCTATCGCCGGTAATAAACGATCTGCCATCCACTCCATATTGGAGGTCGATGTAACCCGCCCCCGATCTCTTTTCCGGAAACATTTTGAAAAAACAGGCGAGAAACTTTCCTTCACGGCTTACCTGGTGAAATGCCTGGCTATGGCGCTTGAAAAACACCCGGAATTCAATGCCTTTATCAAAGGAAGGAAGATGGTCCTTTTGGATGATATTACGATAAGCGTTCTTGTGGAAAGAGAAGTTAACGGAGAAAAAGTACCGGAACCGGTTGGCATTAAATCAGCAAATCATAAACCCTACCGGCAAATCCATGATGAGATCCGGCAGGCGAAAAGTATGGCCGGGGAACAAATGGGCAATCTATCAGGTTCTTCATGGATCAGGTTTATCCCGGGGTTCTTGTTGAAACTTTTCGTAAGGTTAGCGGACAGGAACATTTCCATGGCCAAAAAATACGGCAAGGTTGCGGTGACGGCTGTTGGCATGTTTGGCAATGCTTCGGCCTGGTTCATTCCACACGGAACGGCCACCGTCTTGCTGACTGTTGGTAGTATCAGCGAAAAATTCACCCGGGTAAACAATGAATATGCTGCCCGGGAAATCCTTCACCTGACCGCCAGTTTTGATCATGAATTGATTGACGGAGCACCGGCGGCAAGGTTTATGAAGGAGTTTGTGGGGTTAGTGGAGTCAGGGGTTTTGCTGGAGTTTTAATAATTACGAAAATTACCCACTTTGAAAAAGGCAGGCGTTACCTCATACTAAAACCAACTCCTAAATTCAACCCTGAACCCATTTGTTTACCCAGAACATACCCCTCAGTTTTGTAGCCCACATTGACATTGAGCCCAAACCTTTCACTCAACATCCATAGCCCGGAAACCTCGGCTGAAATCCCATTGCCGAAAATGTCCTGCTGCCATAATTCCAGTAAAATATCAGCATTGAATTTCTCAGATTTAACTACATCATTCATGGAGAATCCAAGTCCTACATTTTTGAAGGGCCGGCCATACTTAAGGTACACCCCAAATTGATTCCCTTTTAGGTTAATGTAATTTTGCATATATAATTCATACCCCAGTGGAGAGGCATTGAACAAAGTCCCATACGTCCAGCCATTATTGTAATCCCCAATTAAAAAAACGGGTCTGCGGATTTTATCGGCGTTCCCAAAAGAAGCACCGATTTCCCGGTAGAATTGTGGGTCTAAAAGATGAAAGAAGGAAGCAAAAATACTCGCCTGGTTATACAACTTTACCAATTCCGGATTGACCGTACCGTCTTCCATAAATACCTGATCATTGGAATACTTTTTAAATACTGGTAAAATGTAATGGACAGGATCCCCGGCAGTTTCAATCCAAACATTTCCTTCTTCAGGGTCTATGGGCACAATCAACGTTGTATAGATAGGATACATCAACCTGTTCGCAAAAGAAAGCGACAGATCTTCATTCCATAGTCCGTTTTGTCGCACAAATTGAGACTGCAATTTTCTTACATTCAAATAATTTACTTCAAACCCGCCTGTCACAAAAATGGCCTCATCAAGTAATTCGATATCTTCCGGTAAATCGGCCGTAGTGTAAGGAACCGGTAAACCGAAATTGTGAATATTAAATTTACCGCCAACCTGTTTTGCCCGAATAGAATGCCCAAATTCATGAGACCATAACATCGTAAGATAGATCGTTGCAAAATTGAACACCCCTTTGGAAATTTCACCGACTTTGGAATCCATTTTGGAAAAGACGGCAGCATCCATTCCGTCGTTCAGCAACCGGTAGGCACTTATAGCATTGGTCGAGGAATTTCTAAGGTCGTAATTATTGTAAATTCCAAACTCATATGTTCGCTGCCAAAGGCTATCCTGCCCAAAGCCATCATATCCAATTGTAATCAAGAATACTAAAATCAAAGCAAATTTTATCCGTTTCATTTTTCTGTTTTTTATGAAGTTGTTAAAAAAAACTTCTATGGCTTTTTAAAAAGCATGAGTATATCCCACCTGAACAGCCACATTATAAAATGAGGTTGTTTTATGCGGAAACTGCCAGAATATTTTCGGGCGCACCCAAATCAGTTTTTTCTTATCCTTGTCTTTTGAAATATTATATCCGGCACCTAAAGTAATCGACGGCATTAGATCTGTTGTGGCATATCTTGAGGCCTCGGCAAGGTTACCTTCGTCATCAACCGTATAAACATTATCCGAACTAACAAAAGTGCTGATGATACCGAAACCAACGCTTTCCTCCAGGAAAAAACCAGAGTCAAAATACCTTCTGAACCCAAAATTGATATCTGCAAAAAGCCCCGTGTTATAGCGCTTGTGGTAGTAAAAACCGACATCAGCCCTTAAAGGCAATGAGGCTTTTTCAGAGAACATTCTTTCCAGTTCATATTCAACTAAAGCTCCGGGATAGGTCAAAGTATTACCAAAATATCCAAATCCTATCTTTTGATTTGTCTGCGCATTGATTTCAAAAACAATTGCAGTGATCAAAATGAAAAACAAATATATTTTCTTCATGACTATTGATTTTTATAGGTTTCAACAAAATCCTTTACCTCCTCAAAAAATATTTCCGGCTGATCATGTTGAGGACCATGACAACAATTCGGAATCTTGACCACTTCCTTATTCATTTGAGAAGTGCCTAAATTTTCATAAACGTAGTCTGCAACGCCTGCGGGAACAACACCGTCATCAGCCCCCCACAACATCAAAGAAGGTATCGTGATGTTGTTCAATTCAGGAGTATAGTTTATATCATCCCACTTCTTCATGGTTTCCTCGCTGTAAAAGGCGTCCGTGTAAAAGGAAAAAGAGAACATTGATTTGAAAATTAATTCAATGTAGGGCGTTGGATTTTCCGCCTGAACTTGTTCCCAATCATAGGCATCACCTCCAAGCGCTGCAACATAGTGATATGGCAATCCCACAGAATAATTTCCGGGTGCAGGGTTCTCCTCATACCAGTCCACAATGAATTGCCAGAATTCAATATCAGCATCAGGCTCCGCTAACTTTTCAGGAACCCTTTCAAGGATATATTCCTTCATCAACTGTGACTCCAGTTCACCGTAAATAGATCCGCACAAGTCAATCCATCCTTTAAAATCATCATCATGACCATCTCGTCCGAGATATCCGGCAGCCAATTGTCCTCCCCAGCTATGCCCTATCATAAATAGCTTTTTATCCGGGTATTTTTCCTGGATCAGTTTTACGACCATTTCTGTATCCTCAATGTATTGATCTGGCGTATGAACAGATTCATCATAACCTCCCTGAGACATGCCGCTATATCGCTGGTCCCAGTGAGCAACCATATATTCATCTTCGAGGTACTTAAAACCGAGAGCTATGGTTTGTTCCATACCGGAATCACCGGGACCTCCATGAAGGGTCAGGATTAATACATCCGAATCCATATTACCTTTAACCCATACCGGCAACATGGCACCTTTGTGCTCCAGGTAATAGAAATCTCCTTCGTTGAGGAACTCCGATTTACTGCAACCGAAGGTTAAAAGCAGTAGGCTGAATATTGTTATAAACATTATATTTTTCATGATTAGAAAGTTTTTAGGTTAAACATATAGCCAATTTGAATGGAGCTGTAAGGCAAATGAAGCGGCCTGAAACCCAGGTTCCAATAGACGTCTGGTTTGATAAAAATGAGGTTTTGTTTTTCAGAATTTTTCGTCAGATCATATCCGACGACCAATCCAACAGATGGCATAATCCCCCAATTGGCTCCTGGAGCATATCGGTATCCCCACGCGTGTTCATCGAAATACCAGATGTCATCGGTCTTATAAAAATTTGCGACGGCACCAATGCCTATGTACTGTTCAACAAACAAACCGGAAGGGAATGATTTTTTAAACCCTTTCTGAAGTTCAATGGAAAAGGAATTAAAATCTTGCCTTTGAACA
>QQUB01000221.1 GCA_008501835.1 Bacteroidota bacterium | reverse complement strand
CCGGCTTACAGGGCAGTGTTTAACCTTTATGCCATTGAGGGTTTCTCACATAAAGAGATTGCCAATTTACTCCAGATCAGCGAGAGTACTTCCCGTTCAAATCTGGTGAAAGCAAGGATTAAATTAAAAGCGATATTGAACAAGCGATTTTCGGGAGATGAAAAATAACAAGGAATTTGATCAGTTTGTCAGGGAAAAAATGCAGGGCCTCGAGCCTTCCATTACTCCTGATTCCTGGGACTTCCTGGAGCAAAGAATGAATGCTCAGGAAGCACTGGAGACTGATGCCGTGCCCGAAAATGATGTGATCGATCAGGTCAGTCGCGAAAAATTGCACAATTATCACCAGCCATATAACAAAACCCATTGGGAACTCATGGCCGGGAAACTGGAACGTGAATTTTATTTCATCCAGGAACTTTTCCGCGTCAAAACCATGGAAGTCAGTTTGATGTTGCTACTGCTGCTGATACTTGGCCGTTTGATTCCCGGAGACATCCACAAAATGCCTGCCATCAATGTCGATAATCGCATGATCGTGCAATCTGAACTGGAAATTTCGGACCAGCAGAATGTTGTGGCAGACAATGCAGTTTTGACTGATAATACAGATCTGCCTGTCGTGTCATCCATTTCAAATAATAACCCTGCTGCACAAAAAACAACGGATAAAATTGTTTCCCAACCAAGAAATGAGGCTGTATTTATCAATTCATTGCCATTGACAGCTATAGCTATGCAAACTGACAGGGTAACAGAATTTCCGTCAGCGATCATTACCCCTGTTTCCTCTGCAGTAGATATTTTAGATGATGGAGCATTAGCTTTACTGGAAACCAGGGAACCGGAAATGGGACTGAATTTCATTCCTTATCAGCAAAGAGATATTTCCGTCCGAGTGGGCATGTACGGGGGACCAAACCTTGATCATATTGTCAATGAACCTACCATTATTGGAGGGGAAGAAATTCCTTCCCTCAATAGATATGCCCTTGGATATAGCGGAGGTATTTCTCTCGGTGTTGGGTTAGATCGCTTAGAAGTGGAAACCGGGTTGGTTTATACTTCCAAGAGATATCAACCGATTGAGGTTCAATTCGTTGCCGGAAATGTCGAAAAGGGGTTCCGCAATGAGGCTTTCAAATTTTTTGAATTCAATTCCCTGACCGTTCCGGTAAATATTCGATTCAATGTCATAGACAGGGCTAAATGGCGTGTTTATGCATTCGCGGGAGGAGCAGCTCACTTTAATGCTCATGCCTACTACCACGTAGGTCCTCCTGAACTCTCTGATGAAAACAGGGATCAGTCGAATACTTTTGGTGGACGTAACAGCGTCATTGAACAACTGGAAAGAGGCCTTGTGGATGGAATTTTCCAGGAAGGAGAATTTCGTGAAAATGCCTACCTGAGTGTCAACGGAGGTCTTGGACTAGAACGTTCCATCGGAGATCGCTGGAGCTTCTTCACCCAATCCAACTACCAGCATACCCTGTTGTACGAAGATGGTGGTTTAGGTCCATTTAAGGATATTATCCACTCCATTTCTATTTCCACCGGATTGAAAGTCCGGGTTAACGGAAAATAATTTTCTGATTTGTTTTCTCCATTAATTCCTCTCTGGAAGTCTTATGCCTGAATGGATAATATATTAGAAAATTCCAGACTTTTGGGACTTTCTTAGGTATCTAAGATTAGATTACTAAATAATAAAAAAGCCCCGGGAATTGCATCTCCCCGGGGCTTTTTTATATGTGTCTTAAACTCAGCAACCAGCAACCAGCATCAATTACATCCATCCGGATATGCATCCATCAGATAAATATCTACCTGGCTGCCTTTTTTGATCTGTTGGCCCGGCTGAAAAGATGGAACTTGTTTCCAAACATAGGCACTATTGCGATCCGCAACATCACCATAGATTCGACCTACAACCAATTCGTAACTGTTCAATAAAAGAACGGCGGCATTATAATCCTGGCACACCAGTTTTGGAATGGAAATGGTAGGTGAATACCTGGTAGTAACATGACATGTGACCGTATCACCTTTGAAGGCTTTTTTTCCTTTTCTAAGAGTTAAGCCACTCAGTTTTTCACCTTTGTAACTGACATGAAGCACCGTATTTTCGGATAGTTTTGCGCTAAACTCCTTTATTTCAATATAATTCAACCCTCTGGCTGTGAGGCTTTTTTTGTAATTCTCAAAATTGTCGTCGATAGAAAAATCAGGAATCAGTGTTTCTTCCCTTTTCCCATTTTTTACCGTCAGGTAGATCGTCCTTCCCTCCTTTACTCTCGACAAAGGATCCGGATATTGCATGGTCACTTCGTCAGCGGGCTGGCCAAAAATTTCCTTTACCTCTATTTCGAAATCTTTTTTACGAATTTTTCTTTTGGCATCCTCCAGGTCCATACCTACATAGTTGTCTACCTGCATAGATTCGTTGTGATTGGTATAACCTCTCAGGATCACATTTAACAGCCAAAAGCCAATTAAAAGCACAACCAGCATCAGGCCTATGTTTTTGAGGAAAACAGGAGATTTGAGAAACAACCACACTTTTTTTGCAAGAGCCGTAATTTTGTCTTTCAGGGTGTTTTCATTTGTTGGTTCAGGGGTTGGCTGATCACCATTGGGCTCAACAGTAAATTCCATAAATTTTTACATTATTTTTTCTTGATAAAAACATCAAATCCTTTGGATTCAAGCTCTTTTTTAAGTGCGTTGGCTTCGCTATATGAATCAAACCGGTCTACCAGTGCAACTGCCAGTGCCCCGCTGTTAAATATTTGCACGGAGGCATCATCGTATCCCATTTTTTTCAGTTTATTGACCTGATTGGTGGCATTGACCTTTTGTTTATAGGACCCCGCCAAAACCATATATGACCCGGATGCGGAGCCGCCGTCATAAGTTTCAGGAGTGGGGTCTTCCGGTTCTTCCGCAGGGGGTGTCTCTTCTTCTTCCAGATCAGCTCCATCATCAGCGATCGGATATTCTTCATCTGTAGTAGCAGGAGTACTACTGTCATCCGCACTTTCATCTGAAGCAGGGGCGTCATCAGTAATTACATCGCCTTCATCATCCAGTGCATATTCATCAGCAGGATCATAAGCGGGTTCTGTGTTTTCAATTACCTCGGGAGTAGCCTCATCAGGATTCATCAATTTAACAGTTTTGTACACCAGGAACCCAAGAGCTCCAACACAAATGGCGACAATTAAAATCGTGATAAAATCGAGTTTTGACATAGCCATCTTAAAAAGCTTTTAGAGATTGTTATTAATTCAATCAATGTTAAGGAAAAGTCGGCATATTTTTACAAAAAATGAAATTTTTTTCGATTTCGTAAAATAAAATCACTTCTGTTTTCATTTAATAGACCATGCCGGCAAAATGAAAAAATCCCATACCTGACCGGTTACTTCTCTTAATGTTTATTATTCTATTTTCAATGGTTACTTTCAGAACGGATATTCCCGTGATGAAGTGTCCTTTATTTATCATTTGTAACTTTTAAGCCTAGCTGAATAAAGGTTAAGGAGAAGGTTTCAACTTTGTCTCCAAAGGTTTATTCGTTTTTTGAGGTTTTGTGAAGAAATATTTATTAGACAATATGCTTTCCTCAGCCTCAGCCTGATTTAAGAGGCATGCTGAATAGTTACGTTCACTTTTAAAATTTAAACGATACGGTTTATGAATCATGGTTACACCTTTTTAACAAAAATCGCACATTATGAAAAATGCCCTTTTTGCTTTGATAGCCATGACTGTTTTTCCTCTTGGAACTCTCCTTGCCCAAGAAGTAGCTACAATTGATGCAGAATCGACAGATCAGACCGTTACCATAACTCCCGAACAATCCGAAGAGCCAAATACCGACTTGTCAAAACTGTCAATTGAAGAAAAAACAAAACTGGTTTTTGATAAGGTCAATGAAGGAAATACCGAAGAAGTGGAAGACCTTTTGAACTCTTCTGTTTACTATTTGAAAAATGAATCCGGGGAAACCATCCTCACTCAGGCTGTTTTGAATGGAAATGAGCAAATGGTTGCCCTGTTAGTCAAAAATGCAGTTGCCAATTATAAAAATGATGATGGTGAAACACCTTTGACCCTTGCCCTTAAAATGGGTAATGTGGCCATTGCGGAAATTTTGCTGACCAGAGCGAAACCTTCCCTGAAAAATGAACATGGAGAAGCCCCCCTTTTCCTGGCCATTGATCATGGAAATCTGGGACTTATTCAGAATATGATTGACAGGGGAGCTGACCCCAACCGTAAATCCAATGGGATAACACCCATGGCAAGAGCTGCGGAATTGAATCAGATCAAAACTGTAGCCTTGCTGATTCGCAACAATGCTCAAACCAGTCAACCTAATGATAATGGAGAAACGCCCCTTTTCCTGGCCATTAACCATGGATATACAGTGATGTCCGGCGTTTTGTTGTACAAGAGCAATCGTCCCGGTAAAGATGCCAATTGGCAAACGCCTGTGGGGGAACCACTGCTCAATCTGGCTACAACTCAGGGAGATGAAAATATGGTTCGTCTGCTCCTGGACCACGGCGCTGATCCAAACCAGGTGGATTTTATGGAAAATTCAGGCTTAAATGTAGCTGTTGAAAAAGGGTATGATTCCATCGCCTTATTACTACTGGAAAGAGGGGCCAACCCGGATCATCCAAATATTATGGGCACTACACCGATCATGGCTGCCGCACAAAACGGCAATGAAAAACTGGCCAAATTGCTGGTAGAGCAGGGCGCCAATCCTGAACAACGTAATTTTGAAGGCATTGCTGCGAATGATTACGGAGATTTTCAATACATCCTGACCGATGAGGCACTGCAGGACTCAATTATTGAGGTGATAGAAGAGGAAGGCTTGAGTAATTAGGAGTGTTGCGGGTTACGAGTTTCGAGTTGCGGGTTTTAATGACTCGTAACCCGCAACTCGTAACCCGTTACTTATTCTTAAAATCAGCTTTTCTCTTCTCAATAAAAGCAGTAGCGCCCTCCACAAAGTCTTCCGTGCTGGTCACTTCTCCGAAAGCTTCTACTTCCTTTGCGAATCCATCCACGTCGTGTTGTGCATAGGCATTTACCGTTTCGATGACTTTGGCAATGGCGATAGGACCTTTGGAAGCGATCTTTTGCAAAATCTCTTTACTCTTGGCTACTTCTTCTCCTGCCGGGACTACGTGATTTACCAGTCCAAGGTTGTGAGCTTCTTCAGCGCCTATCATGTCGCCCGTCATCAGCAGTTCCATAGCTTTGGTTTTACCAATACACTGAATCAGGCGTTGAGTGCCTCCGTACCCGGGAATAATTCCGAGATTGACTTCCGGCTGCGAAAAGCGGGCTTTTTCTCCGGCTATTCTGAGATGGCAGGCCATAGCCAGTTCGCATCCTCCACCCAGGGCAAACCCATTGACTGCAGCGATTACGGGCTTGTGGAAGCGTTCGATGAGGAAAAAAGTGTCGTGCCCGAATTGTGCCATTTCAGCACCTCCTCCTTTTGAATCGAGGTTAAGGAACTCTTTAATATCCGCTCCGGCAACGAAAGATTTTTCTCCGGCTCCGGTAATGATCACACCTGAGATGTTTGCTCTTTTTGGGGCATCTTCAGCAAACAGGTGATTCAATTCCCGCATGGTTTGCCCATTGAGAGCGTTTAGCGCTTTTTCTCTGTTTATTGTGACGAGCAAAATGCCATCTTCTTCGGTTAGGATTAAATTCTGGTAGGTCATAAATTTTGGTTGCTGGTTACTGGTTACTGGTTTCCAGTGGATAGTAACTTGGTTTATTTATAAATTTCAAGCTACAAAAATAGTGCTTTCCCATGGCATTTTATGTCTGTAATAAAGAATAAAAAAAACCCTTCCGCCAAACGCGGAAGGGTGAAAGACACACGATTGGATTGCGTGTGTTGGGGACAATAATTCTTAGCAGAGCAAACGATTATATTGGCAAAAAACTGTGTCTTTAAGTTTTGCCACGATTACTTTGATTCTATAGTATTATTGCCTTATTCTTTAGGGAGTCCGTACAACTGGTGGTATAATCTGTTTCAGATTTGTCGTGAAAGCAAGGCAAAGGTATTCAATGCTGGACAAAAAGGAAAAAAACCGCTTTACTTTTTTTTATAATGTATTGCTCACTGAAACCTCTCTTCCGAGTCTTTCAGCAGTTGGTCCACAGCATTAATGGCTTTTTGCAAACGCAAATCTCCCTGACCATTGATAAGTGCATAGGGCAAACCCTGTTTGTCAAGAATGTTTTGATAGAGATGAAATAGTTCATCCCGATTGTCCTGATTTTCCCGGAGCGGATCGAATTCCCAATCCAGGTCAGGGTAACACAAAAGGTACAGATCATAATGATCATTAGCCAGCTCATGGTCAATCCAGGGATCGGTTCGTCCGTATTTGTATGTGGACCAGATCTTCATTACCAGGAGGCCGGTATCGGAAAATAAGAGGCGGTCGACTTCTTGCAGGTCCTTTTTTTGTTGGTCCAATTGGTTTTGGGCAATGACCAGAAGGTCCTTTTCTTCATAGGGACGATCAATTTGTTTGAGGTAGGAACGTGCAAATTCAGGTGTCCAAATAGTCTTATAGTGTGCCGAAAGTGCATTGGCAAGCCATGTTTTTCCGGAAGATTCAGGTCCGGTAACTACTACGTTAAGCTTTGGAAAAATGGTCAAAATAATTGCCTGTTAGTGGAAAAAGATTTAGTTTTGTGTATCTTAAAGTAGTTTTTGTGTTTATTTGTTTGGGTTAGAGACCTTTGCTTACCGGCAAGGGTCTTTTCTTTTTTTAGTAGGGTCCACCCTTTTTATCAGGGTGTTTTATAAAAAAATCCCTTTGCAGCCATGCTCCAAAGGGATTTAGGGTTTTCGGAGGATATCATGAAATTTCTCTCCGAGCAAATTTCTTAGTTATTGTTAAAAAGTCCGCTGTTATTGGAAGGAACGCCAGCTGGCTCCGCAGCTTTCTTCTCAACTTTACCTTTGATGGTCAAAACTTTTTTCTCAGCCATATCCTGCAGGGTAAGGGTAATACGCTTGGTGAAAGGACCAACGCGGTTAGTGTCATATCTTACCTTGATTTGAGCTGATTCTCCCGGAAGGATAGGATCTTTAGGATATGTAGGTACTGTACATCCACAGCTACCTTTAGCGTGAGTGATTACCAAAGGAGCATCGCCTGTGTTGGTGAAGTTGAAAAAACGATAAGGATCAGAACCTTGCTGGATGGTTCCATAATCCATGATGTCATTATCGAAAGTGATTTCAGGGCCACCTGTTTTTTCAACTGGTGCATCTGTTGCAACAGGAGCAGTTGGGGTTTGGGCAAAAGCAAAAACTGCAACACCCAGCACAAGCGTTAATACAGAAAGAAATTTCTTCATCATTATTGAATTTTGATTAATTAAATTTTTTACTAGTCGCGTTTGTATCGCTGTGGACAAAATTAAAGGTATTGAATTAATATGTAAACTTTGAAAACTTATTTTTTGTTAATGCAAAGTTAAACACCATTTGTCTGTACAGTTTGAGACGGTAATTTCTGGCTTTGGTAACAGCGTTTTTTACACATTTTTAAAAGATTTGGTTCTTTTTTGAGATTACGGAAAGGGTGTGTTATTAAAGATAATTATACCTTGTTTGTGGATTTTTGAAAAATAAATCTTATATTGCCAAAACCAATTAGGCTGTTTTCCAAATTATATTTCGACCAAGCCCAAATTATTTTTTAGACCTAACCTAAATAGAGATATGGCCAAAGATATTCTTTTGAATCCTCATTCAAAGACCAAAAAAGCGTTATCCCTTGATAAGGCCTCCATTTTACGTGATTTTGAGATTTGTTGCATGAGTCGGGAAGTTAGTCTTCTCGGACGAAAAGCGGTTTTGTCCGGCAGGGGAAAATTCGGCATTTTTGGTGCTGGAAAAGAGGTTCCGCAGGTTGCCATGGCACAAGCGTTTAAAAAAGGGGACTTCAGGTCCGGTTATTACAGAGATCAGACATTTATGTTAGCCAAAGGCCTTGCTACGGTGGAACAACTCTTCGCACAATTGTATGCTGATCCCGATAATGACCCATTCTCAGGCGGACGGCAAATGAACAGCCATTTTGCCACAGCTTTGATCGAAGAGGACGGACAATGGAAAAATCACCTGGATTCCTTCAATGTCAGCGCTGATGTTTCCAGTACTGCCGGCCAAATGGCACGTGCTCTTGGCCTGGCCGGAGCTTCTAAAAAATATCGTAATAATAAGCTCGTCGACGCCACCAATTTTTCTAAAAATGGTAATGAGGTTACGTTTGCCACCATTGGGGATGCCAGTACATCCGAAGGCGTTTTTTGGGAAACAATAAATGCAGCCGGGGTCATGCAGGTCCCTCTGTTGGTGTCTGTTTGGGATGATGGTTATGGAATTAGCGTACCCATCCATTTGCAAACTACCAAAAGCAGTATTTCCGAAGTGCTCGGAGGTTTCAACTATGATAAGGCCAAAGACCAGGGTATTGAAATATTCACCGGAAAGGCCTGGGACTATCCAGGACTTGTAGCCCTCTATCAAAAGGTAGCGGATCACGTCCGTAAACACCACCGTCCTGCAGTAATCCATATCCAGGAGGTCACTCAGCCCCAGGGGCACTCTACTTCAGGTTCCCATGAACGTTATAAATCAGAGGATAGGCTGAACTGGGAGAAGGAAAAAGATTGTATCCTCAGCATGGAGAATTGGATTGTAGAATCCGGTATTGCCACTAAAGAAGAGATTCAAGCGATCAGGGAGAGTGTAAAAGAAGACGTCAAACAGCGGCAGCGTATTGCCTGGAATGATTATCAGGCTCCCGCCAAGGAAAGAAAAGCAAAGCTAAAAGAGATTTATAATGCGCTTCCCGACTTTAATGAGGAGATTCAAAGGATTAAAAAAGAGTTTTCAAGACTGCACAACCCAACCATCAGGGAATTGCTTGAAAATGCCCGTCATATGCGGTATGCTTTGTTTAATGTTGATAATCCGGATATGGGCCCCCTCGAATCATGGATACTCGAAATTGAAGGCCGGGGAGAAAGACATTACCATACCAATCTTTACAGCAATAGCGATAAATCTGCGCTAAAGGTTCCTGTGGTACCGCCTGTTTTTTCCGATGGATCAGAAATGACAAACGGATATCAGATCCTCAATGATTTCTTTGATATTACTTTTGAAAAATATCCCGAAGTTTATGCTTTTGGAGAAGACGTGGGGCAGATTGGAGATGTAAACCAGGGAATGGCTGGCCTTCAGGATAAATATTCGGAAGAACGCATTTTCGATTCTGGTATTCGTGAAAATACTATTGTCGGGCATGCCATCGGAATGTCGATGCGTGGCTTGAGACCTATTGCGGAAATTCAGTATCTCGACTATCTGGTTTATGGCTTGCAGCCGTTGACTGATGATCTGGCGACGGTAAGGTATCGTAGTAATGGTCTGCAACATGCGCCTGCTATCATCCGCACAAGAGGTCACCGACTGGAAGGTATCTGGCATTCGGGGTCTCCGATGGGGATGATTCTCAATTCTCTTCGCGGAATATATGTTTTGGTGCCAAGAAATATGACTCAGGCGACAGGTTTTTACAATACCATGTTGCAATCAGATGATCCGGCATTGATTATCGAATGTCTGAATGGTTATCGACTGAAAGAAAAGCGGCCGGATAATCTTGGAGAGTTCACTGTACCCTTAGGGGTACCTGAGATCCTGAATGAAGGCACGGATGTTACACTGGTAACTTATGGATCTTGTGTACGTGTTGCTAAAAAAGGAATAGAAGTACTTAAGAGCAGGGACATGTCCGTTGAATTGATCGACG
>QQUB01000428.1 GCA_008501835.1 Bacteroidota bacterium | reverse complement strand
CTACCTGAGTGGATTTTTCCTTCACCCCTACCTCCCACTGTAGGCACCTGGCAAGCCATGGATGGAGGGGTAACCTATGGCTCAGTGAATGATTTGGCAGCAGACCAACATGGAGATTTGTATGTAGTGGGCTCATTTCATGAAGCTGGAGGTGACGATAATGAAAGAGTCGCCAAATGGAAACAAGGAGCTTATTGGGCAGGCAATGTTGCCGTAGGGTTTGACAATTACATTAATGCAGTAGATGTTAGTAACAAGGATAAAGTATTTGTCACAGGAAAATTCAAAGAATTTGGTTCATTTGGTAATGAGGTAGACCGGATTGCTGCTTCAACCATAGCTGGTCCATTTTGGCATGCATTAGGTACGGGATTAAGTAGTTCCGGTCAAACCTTAATGTCAGATGTTTATGGCCGCACCTATGTTGGAGGACATTTTGCCCTGGTAGACGGAATATCCTGTCATGGATTAGTAAGATGGGATGAAGACCACTGGGAGAACTTTGAACCATCTATGTATTTTGATGTTGCCGGTATGGTTTCTGATGAGAATGGGGTCTTTTATGGTGCTGGAGATTTTTCCAGTTCTGAACTCGGTTTTGATGTTGATAATGGAGTGGTTATGTACGATGGCGAAGAATGGATAAGGCTGGGTGAGGCAGATCATGTCATTGATGACATTGCCCTTGATACAGCTGGAAATATTTTCATTGTAGGGACTTTTTGGAATATTGATGATACTCCTGCTTACCACATGGCCAAATGGGATGGCGTTTATTGGCACGGAATAAATGTTCCTGCCTATTATAAGCCCAGACAAGTGATTGTAGATGGAGATAATAACATTTATATCGGTGGGAGCAAACCTGATGATAATGGCTATTGGGATGGGTTTGTAGCCAGGTGGAATGGCCTGTATTGGGTAGACTTGGGTTATAGTTTTAATCAAAAAACTACAGCCCTTGCGATAGACACCTTCGGCAATTTCTATGCAGGTGGAGAATTTGATAATAATTCTCTAAATCACATTGCGATGTTTAGTGAACAAGTTACTCCGTTTCCAGCTTACCCTCCAAAGCTCTTAGTTTATGACGAAGAAATAGATTTTTCTGATGAGATTCAAGTTTTTCCTAATCCTGCAGGTGAAATACTTAACGTAAATGTACCAGGAAAACTATCTGCTATCGTTTTTTTTGATATAACAGGTAAAGAAGTTTTGAGTATTCAGAAACCAAAAAACGAAATTGATATAACCAGCCTTAATTCAGGCATATATTTTATACATGTTAAGCAAAATGAAAAAAGTAAATTATTTAAGGTTTTTGTAAAATAATTCTTCCATTCAGATTTGTGTTGTCTGAATTGTTGGGAACTTATTTTATAACAAATAAAGCTAAACAAATGAAAAAGGCTTATATACTCACCGGTCTGTTGTTTTTATTAACCTTCCTTTTTTCTTGCACCAAAAATGTAGACTTATATGACAGCATTGACGAATCGAAAATAACCGAACTGGTGATTAGAGTGGATTTGCCATCCAGAGACCTTGAATACTATCATGAGGTTAAAAGAACTCTTCTTATTTATGAATCCGAGCAGGATATGATTAATGAAACAAATGAAGTTTATTCCCTAACAATGATTTCAAATGCTCATAATGATTCTCAGAGTAATTGCGACAGACTGAAAACCATTACTGAATTCGAGATTGAGGAACAGAATTTGGCCAATAAAGATCTTTGGATAAAATGCTTTCAGTTAGCCAACAATCAATGGGAGCCAGATGACTTTTTCAATCCTGAAACTTACCAGTTTAAGCAATCCATTTTCATTCCACCTCACGCTCAATTTATTATTAATAGTTTACCAGAAGATTGGATATGTCCCCTCTCTTTAGATTGTTGCTACAATTAAAAACACAAAAAATGAGAACGACCCTATTATTTCTACTTTTTTTTCCTTTAATGGGTATTGGACAAAATATCAACGAATGGAGTCTAAGGCTTAACTATGGAATAGGTATACCAATCAATAATAATATTCCGCAATCAATCAACTTTTATCCTGTAGGATATTTTCCACAACCAGCTTTTTTGAGTCAACTCAATCCAAAGAGTAGCTTGGAAATTGGAGTAATCTATTCAAGACTCTCTCGTTTTTACACTCCAGAAATAATTTTTAAATATTCCAGTTTTCACCGTTTACCTGACAGGTCATATAAGTCCATTGACATTTCCTCATTTTCAGTGGGTTTAGGCAGCACCTTCAGACTTTTTCAATCAAGAAAATTAATGCTATCCACGAACCTTAACCTGCTTCTGAACAGATCGAAACTTACCAGTGAAGCGTACTCGAATTATTTAACCGGAGGCGATAGAATTACCTATCTGCTCCACTACAACCCGAGGAACATTGATTTTACTTCATCAACTGTAGAATTAACAGGGAATTTTGAATATTTCTATTCGAAACGCTTGAGTGTCGAAGCACGTCTTGGTCTGTCAATGATCTCATTTCCTGATTTTGATATTCCCTCGCCCACCTTTTTCAAAGTACCCATAGTTCTTTTTGGCATAAAATACCATCTGATTAAAAACAAATATTTCAATTATTCCTTATGAAAAACTTATTCATTTCATTTTTTTTCATTTTCTGCACAACAATTAGTCATTCTCAGGTTTCGATTGTCAGTGATGGTTTTCCTGTTTTTGACCTTGCCATTAATCAATCTGGTGATTTATTAGTTTTTACAAAAAATAACGGGATTGAACTATGGAATTTGGATAAGTCTGTAATACAAAGAAGTTGGAAAGACCTTCATAGGGACAAAATAATCAGTCTGGATTTTTCTAATTCGGGAGACTGGATTGTAACCGGTGGACGTGATGGGATTTCGACTATTTGTCAAATTAATCAGATTGATTCTTTTTTCCGATTAGAAGGGCAGGAGGGAATAATCTCTGCTGTACAATTTAGTCCCAATGATCGAATAGTTGGCACCGCCTCAAGTGACGGCTCTATTTTTATTTGGGATACCTCCACAGGGAAGGAGGTATCCCAAATAAAAGTCCACAAAAAACATATTACAGCAATTGAGTTCCTTGACAACGAGACCTTTGTAAGTACCGATAATTTAGGTAATATAATCTTATACGATTTAAAAACTCAAAAAGTTATCAAAAAGCTTTTTAATAAAAAAGAATGGATCAGAGACTTGGAAATCAATATTCAAGAGAAAGAACTACTATCATGTTCTAATAACGGTAAAATTAAGGTTTGGGACATTTCAAAAAAAAAACAGGTATATCTCAAATCCGAAAAAAGAAAAACAATGGATTGGATACTCAGTATTGATCTGAATGAAGATAATTACCTAGCTTTTGGAGGAATGCCTTCCAAAATTACTATAGATGCCCCTCTTGAGACTTATACAAAAAGGGTGCCTGAAACAGTGACCAAAGTCCTTTTTCTTCCTAATAAAACTCCATTCTGTTTAATCTATTCCACCCTTGAAAGGGGTATTTATTTATTAAAAGCTGAAGAGATGACCGTTACAGTAAAAAGGTAATCACTTGACTTATTCAAATTGAATATTTCTCTTGTTTTTACAGGTTTTCCAGCTTTCCATATTAAAACTCATACCCAAATAACAAGTGCCATCTTTTTGTGGTTGATCTTAATACAATATATTCAGACATTCCGTTGCCATGTTCATATCGAACCTCAAAGGAAAATTTATTACGTTTAACGCCAACGCTACCTAGAAAACTTCTTTCGTAAGATCTATACCTTTCAAAAATAACTTCCTCCTTAGTTGAAGGGACAGAGAAAAATACAATTTCTTTTGTTACTGAGCTATGCTGTTTTAAAACAAAGCCATTAGAAAAACCAGCACTACCAAATAGAAACAATTTTCCAACTGGATGTTTGTATTTAACCAGTGTATTTAATTTCAAGTATGAAAAATCAATCTCACTGTCGGAGGTAGTATGATTAATGTCGCTCTCATAATCCACATCATGCAACTTTACATTTAATCTTGTATAAAAAAGCTCATTATAAAAGGACCATTTCTTATGGTTCCTGGGAAAAACAGCTTCAACAAATAACCCTGCAGATGGGAGAAATGAAGGTGTGGCATCTGCTCCAGTTAAATAAGAAAACCCGTCCCCTGTGAATTTTAAGGTTGAAATCGTCCCCCCTAATTTAGCACCAAATTTAAATGTAGTCTTGTCTTCCTTTTTCTTGTATTCAATGTCTTTTTTGGAGCATTTATAGTAATAATCAAATAAAAACAGAAGGCTTTTTTTTGAGTATTTCGATTCGTTAACCAAACTTGTTATTTGCGAGCAGTCTCCTAAATAACCGATCAATTGAGAAACATATTCTCTATAATCAACAATAATGGTTTTTTCAGGAATGTCTTTCAAAAACTTTTTGTATTTCAATAATTCGTAGCCATTTTCAGTTTTAATGTAAAAATGCTGCTTGTGTCGGTTATCCATCAGGTAGTACAACCCCTTCTCTCCCTCAATTAATGTCAGGAGAAAAACTGTATCTTTAACTATTCTTAGTTTTGGATCAAAATCCATTTTTTCAGCTTTTTCTTCACTCACTTCTCTATCGACAATGGCTCCTATATATATTTCATCATTAGCAATGAAACCATTGATATCCAAAGGGGAAAATGATTTTACTTCTTCTTTTTCACTTTTTTTGAAATCTACCTTATTAGGGTTGATATTCCAATTTCGATAATCGATTAATCCAGGTTCTTGCCCTTCTTTAGTAATAATTATTCCCCCTTTAAAATTTTTTTGGGCTGAGGAAGAATTAAAAAGAAGTAGACCAATAATTAAAAGGAAAAAATTTAAAGGCAGTACAGATGTTTTCATAATCGTTTAATTAGAATTTGTATAATAGGATTTAAAATTTTCATTTAACTCAAAAAAAATTGGTGATTGTGAAGACCTTGATTCACATCCCAAAACCTGAAACCAACTTAAACATCGGTAAATACATCGAAATCAAAATCACCCCTACGATCAAAGCCAGAAATACTATCATCACCGGCTCAATTAAACTACCGATCAGTTTTGTTTGCTGCTCCACTTCATCATTGTACTGGTTTGCTATTTTCGAAAACATATTATCCAGTTGATTAGCTTGCTCCCCTACTTTGATTAGTGATACCATATTGGATGGATAAATGGCATACTCTTTCAGGCTTTTATGAAACGGCTCGCCTTTCAGAATTTCTCCTTTGATCTGTGAAAGTGAATATTCAATCGGAAAAAAAGCTACCATTTTTTCAATCAAATCAATTGCTCTCAGAATTGGTACTCTGGCATTTAACAAAAATGCCATTGACTGAGCAAATCTGGCCAGGTAAAGTTTTTGAAACAACTGTCCAAAAACAGGTGTTTTGATGACAATCTGACTACTCCATTTTCTGAACCATTGCTTTTTTCGTTGACTGAATAAAATCAAGATTGTAACCATCACTCCAATTACAAAATGAGTGAAGTACGTTTGAGTGAAATTGGAAAGACTAACAACCATCTTTGTGATCTGCGGTAAATCCTGATCCAGGCGTGAATAAATATCGCCAAATAAAGGAACTAGAAAATTCAATAAAAAAAGCATTACCATTAAGGCAACAGTTACCACCAACAAAGGATAAGACAGTGCTCCAACCATCAATCGCCTATATTGGATAGTTTTGGAAAAGTAGGATGACAGTTCTTTTAAAACTTGTGATAATTTTCCACTCTCCTCTGCTATTTGAATACTGTAAATTTCATACAAACTAAACTTGCCTGTTTCCTCCATGGCTCCCGACAAAGCCTCCCCTCCAATTACACTATCCAAAATGGACTGCATCAACAAGCGGTCTTTGTCTTTTTTTTGTCCTTCCAAGATCAATTCTAAAGAAGTCCGAAGGTCTAGTCCGGCAGTTAATAATACCTCAAGCTCCGTATAAAAAGCTTCCTTCTTTTTTACACTCAGTCCATTTCCACCAATCTGAATATCCCTTTGCAATAACTCAGTTAAAGAAGACATCCTGCTTTCAGAGTTCTTCTTTTCAATAGGCCTTTTATGCTGTTTGTATTTTTTTACATCAATTCCCATAGTCTTCATAGTTTATCAAATCCACAGCACTATACTGTTTTGAAAAAGCAGTACTTTGAATTTCTCCTTTCATATCCAAAATGATCTGGAAATAATCAATCAGCCCTTCCTCTGTTTCTACGCTTTTTAGAGAAGAAAAACTAATGTGGCTTTTTACAAAAAAGGTATCTATCTCGATTTCCAAAGTATCTGATGAGCGTAGTACGAATTCATCCTGAAATTCATAAATAACTTCATGCTGATCATTCAAAAAAAACAGTCTTTGAGGTTCTACTTCCACATATTTTGAGTTTAGGGTTTGTGCTTTTAGTTGATGAGCAAAACTTCGATACTCCGTTACTTCATTAGTTGTTTGCCGAAAAAGATGAAACTGTCCTTGAATCAATCTCAATGCATAAAAACCAGCAGAGACTATGATTATCGATAAAATCAATACCACCAGTAATTCAACAATGGTAAACCCTTGTAATCTCTTTGTATTACCTCCCCACATAAATCAGTTCTTTTCGCTCATTTAATAATCTATCCTGTGTATCAAAGGCTTTTAAAGAAAGAAGTAGTACGTTTTTTCCATATTCCGATTCATCCACTTTTTTTTCAATCATAAATCCTGAGAAAACAATCGTTTCATCAAAGTAACGCTGAGTTTGTCGGGTTTTCTGACTTTGGTTTTCCATTTCAAGATCAACTTTGTAGCTTTCCACAGTTTTATAGGAGCTTCCCAATCTTCCAATGGCCATCATACCCACCAAAAAGACAATCGTAATAACTGTCATCGCTATCATTGCTTCTATTATGGTACTTCCTTTCAATCTAACCATTTGACTATATTGTTTTCATCATTCTTTTCCAAATGTAGTGGCCTTACATAATTTTTTGAACGACTTTTGGGACTGATGGTTACATTGAGTAAATGATTGAAATATTGCCTGGCACCAATCCTCAGATTAAACCCTGGTGCAGTTATTGTCCCAAAAACATTTCCTTGCAAATCAAGTTGTCCTTCAGAAAAAATATCTCCTTTAACCAGGCTTCCCTTCCGGCAAATCATCTTGGGCATTGGAGCATATTTGCTTTTCCGTTGAAGTAGCGCAAATCCATCAAGCTGAGCATTTTCTTCCAAAAAAAGCAATGGGTCTTGTCTGTTATAGTCTGCAGCTAGAGTAATCACTGAAGGGTATTTCAATTGTGCATTGGCTTCAATTCTTACGATGTCATGAGCAAATACTTGTATTTGTCCTTCAAAGTGTGAAGCGACTTCCACAATAGGAGCACAGATGATCACATCTTCCAGTTCACTATTTGCACTTACCCTAACTATACTATCTCCTCGAATGAGGATATGTCCAAAGAGACGATGATTTTGAATGTTTACTACTGAATCTCGGATAATCATTAATTCATCCGAAAAGGAAACTCGTATGCTATCTTCCAATCTGTTGATAGGGTTTCGGGGTGCTTTTTTTGATATTTCAAAGACTTGATTGGTCTTTTCATAATTTAGTTGAGGCAGTGTTTCTGATCCCAGATGTTGAGAGCCATATATCAACTGTTTTCCTTGATAGGACTGTCCTTCAATGGTTCCTTTTTTTATTCCGGCCTGAGGTAAGTATGCTTTCCCTTCAACTCGTGTATTGCCGCAAACAACTAAAGGTTTTGAACCATTGATTAGATCTAAAGCTACATTTTTATCCTTTAGCACTTGACCGAGCATTGCTGTCCGTTGAGAAACTCGAAGGTGTCCAACATTAGTAGTTTGGAATGCTTTACAGTGAGCAATATCAAATAGCCCCCAGGGTTGTTTTTTGATTATCACACTATCTGACTGGTCACCAAACAGATCAAGCATCTGCGTAAAGCTATCTCTGGATTGATCTGCAAGTAAAATAGCCATACCGCTGTCAGCATTTCGGTTTAGCCGATTGATTAATTCTTCGCGGTTATTTATACTTTGGAAATAATAGGTAATGGTGATCAAAACTGAGATAAGAATAGCAACAACTGTGGCAATCAGAATTGCATAAAAAAGGGCACTGCCCTGAAGTTTCCATTTGAGTATTCCCATTTTAGTCATGGAAGTATGGGGTTGGTTTATTACTATAGCTGTTTTATATAAGTTTTGATTTCATCGGCAGACTTAGCACGATCTGCCAGTTTTTGAGCGCCACTTTTATTATCAAACATTCCAAGACAAACAGCAAAATATCCTGAATCTGGATGATGAATAATTTGGGCTTCTTTGTATCCTAGCCCCCTAACCTTATCAAGACGCTTTTTGGCATTGCTTTTAGAGGAGAAGGTTCCGGCAATCACATAAAAGGTAATACCATCAGTCTCTATTACTTCTGCAACGGGAATGCTTTTCTTTTCTTTATCAGTCTTTTGAATTAATGGAGCTTTTTCTGGGACAGTTTCTTCCTTAGAAGCGGCGATGACTTTAGCATTTGTTTTTCCTTTTTCTTTCAGATAAAAAGTAAGTGCTGCTTGATTTTGGGTTTCACAATTTTCTGTTAAATGAATCTGATCGGTTTTTGATTCAAACCCGTCTTTAACAACGGTTATATCATAAGATTTTCCGCAAGGAAGGCAGTGTTCAAAATATCCGGATCGGTTACTGAAAACGCTGGCTACTTTTCTTCCATTCTTTTCTTTTATCTCTACAGTGGCATTATTGATAGGAACACTATAACTTCCCTTTTCAATTTGACCTTTTATCAAATTGCAGCTTACATATTTTTCCAAAGAAATATTGAGTGCTTTTCTCTTATCATTTCCAAAGATTCTAACTTCCTTTGGCGTAAAGCCTGGATGGGAAATGAAAAGCACGTAATCTCCAGTATCCCTTTTTAAAACGTATTTACCTTCTTCATCAGTTCTTGCAAAAAACAGATACTGATATTCATTCAACATTCGATTAAAAGCACTGATTTTCAGATTGGCATTTTTGATAACCTCCCCACTTTCTTTACTATCAAGATAAATGGCAATATTTTTGGATAGGTCCTCTTCTACAATCTCCTCACCTGATAACTGTTCCCGATTTGGCTTAGATCGTTTTTTCTCTTTAGTTAAAGCTACTTGTTTTTCATCACCTTGATCTTCCTTTTTTACGACAGCATTTTCAGTATCAGGTTTCTTTTTGTCTATTTTTTCTTGAAGTTCACCTCCCTTATAGTCTTCTGAATTTACAAACTCTCCCTTTTCATAATACTTTATTTTACCATGAAGGTGCCCATCTTTAAATTGGCCTTTTTTGGAAACTTTGCCCTCAAGGTCATATTCAGTAAATTTCCCTTCTAAAATGCTTTTCTTCCAATTGACCATTTTACTCAACTTCCCGTTTAAGTGCCAATGTTTCCACTTTCCGTTTTTAAGCCCAGACTCTACTTCTCCTTGTTCGATTAGAATATCATCTTTTGAAAAGACCTCAAAAGTACCATGTAATAGATGACCTACATGGGCCGCTTGAGTTTCAAAAAGTCGATTTTTATGAAAGGATAAATAGCTTACATTTTGTAGGTATTTCACTTCAGGCTCATCAATAAATACGCTGGCTTTAATGAGCCTTGTACTATCATTTATGACCACAACCCTAGTATTGGGTGTAGTTTGTGCAAAACAGGAAATTGAAATAAAGAAAAGCAGAAAAATGGTGGAAAAATAAGTTCTCATAGTATAGTTATTTTTGGGCGATTAGGCTTACCAAAGATAAAAGAAAAACGTTAGAGAAAAAAGTAATATTTGTTAAGAAACTAATTTTAAGAGATATT
>QQUB01000964.1 GCA_008501835.1 Bacteroidota bacterium | reverse complement strand
GAAGAAAACTTACCTACGGTTTGTTTCAACAGTTGTTATGCCTGTGGTGAGGCTGTAATGATTACTATAGAATTGGGTGAAGGAGCCATTACTGTAGACGAGACCGGATTGTATATCGCGGGTGGTGGAAACTTCGGAGGCCCTGGAGATTATCCATTAAATGATGATGACGGTGATGGTGTATGGACACTTACTATTGAGCGTCCTGTTAACTTTTCTTCTTTCTACACATTCACCAATGGTGCTTGTCCTGACTGGAGCTGTAAAGAAAACATTGCCGGACAGGATTGTGCTAACCCTGACAACTTCAATGACCGTTTTATGGGACCTATCACTCAGGATACGACCATTGCTACATGTTTCGGTCTTTGTTATACAAGTACAGATTGCTCTGATCCAAATGCAGGAGATATCACTTTTGAAGTGGATATGAATAGTTATGCTAATGCTTTCACTACTGTTTACCTTTCAGGAACCATGAATGGTTGGTCAGGTGATGCTAATCCTTTATCCGATGATGATGGTGATGGCGTTTGGACAACAACACTTCCACTCAACGGAGGACAATATGAATATAAGTTCCAGGTAGACGGATGGGCAGATCAGGAGTTGTTCAATGAAGGGGATCCTTGTACGGTTACCAATGGTGGATTCACCAACAGATTCATGGAAGTTATGGGTGATGCCTCTGTATGCTGGATCTGGAATACTTGTTCAGAATGTTCAGTAGGTACCAATGACCTGGACTATGCAGATAACCTGTTTGAGGTACGTCCTACACTTGTTCAGAATGAAACTCAGGTGCTTTTCGGAGCAAACTTCACTGATTTTAAAACACTTCACGTATTCAACGCAATTGGTCAGTTAGTGGAAGCAGTTGAAATTCCTGCCGGAACTGATCGCTTCACACTTGATGCTGCACAGCTGGAAGATGGTCTTTACTTTATCAATGTAGAGACTCAAGGCATGCAACAAACTCAACGGATAATAGTAAATCGTAAATAATTCCTACAGAGGAGGGGCCGGCACTTGCCGGCCTTTCTTCCTCTGGTTTGTATCAATCGTATCAATCAAAAAGATGTCTTATTCCTTAGACATGCTTTAAATCTATTTTTATGAGACAAAAATATCTATTGCTTTTATTGATTTTGCTCAGCTCTATATCGCTTCGGGCTCAGATAAAAGTAACAGGAACCATTACTGAAGCGAGTACAAATGAACCCCTGTTTGGGGCAACCATTTTAGAAAAAGGTACTACCAATGGTACTGTAACCGACTTTGATGGAAATTATGAATTAATTATTTCAGGCAAGGAAGCTGTTTTGGTTTTTTCTTATACCGGTTTTTCATCACAGGAAGTAACTGTTGGAGATCAGACTGTAATTAATATGGGTTTGGAAAGTGATATTGCCGACCTGGATGAAATCGTTGTGGTAGGATACGGTACCCAGAAAAAAGCCGTAGTGACAGGTGCCATTACCAAAGTTAAAGCAGATGACCTCGAAGATATGCCTATTCCACGTATTGAAGATGCCCTGAAAGGACGTACTTCCGGGGTGAGGGTAGTTTCTAATTCTGGTCAGCCGGGTGAAGGGTCAACAGTCCGTATCCGCGGAACGAGCTCAATCAATAACAGTGAACCTCTTTATGTTATTGATGGAGTACCCGTAGGAGGTGGAATTGATTTCCTCAACCAGGGGGATATTGAATCTATTGAAGTATTGAAAGATGCTGCATCTGCATCCATTTACGGTGCCCGTTCTGCTGGTGGTGTAATTCTCGTTACCACCAAGAAAGGTGCCAAAGACAAACTGGAAGTAAACTACAATGCCTATTATGGAACCCAAAATCCATGGAAAAAACTTGGTGTTCTGAACGCAACAGAATACGCCACGCTGATGAATGAATCTTCGGTAGCTTCAGGAGGAAATGTTTTATTTGAAGACCCTCAGTCACTTGGTGAAGGAACCGACTGGCAGGATGAGGTTTTCTACTATAATGCACCGATGCAAAACCACGAATTGAGTATCTCGGCAGGTAGCAAGAAGTCGCAGTATTTTGTTTCTTTCGGTTATTTTGACCAGGATGGTATTGTGGCTGAAGGAAATTCAAACTACCAGCGTTTTACCGTAAGGCTCAATTCTACCCATAATATCAACGACCGTATTACTTTTGGAAATACACTGGCTTATTCCAGAACCCGTTCTACCGGGGTTTCTACCAACTCTGAGTGGGGATCACCTCTTGGACGCGCAATAAATCTGGATCCTGTTACTCCGGTTTTGGAAACAGATCCTGACGTTTTGAGTAACGATATTTATTCTAATTTCCCGGTTGTGACCAACGGAGAAGGAGTACCTTATGGTATTTCTAACTATGTAACTTCGGAAATCCTGAATCCTGTTGCTGCACTGGAAATTCAGCAGGGATATGGAGGAAGTGATAAGGTAGTAGGTAATGTATTTACTGAAATTAAATTAATCGAAGGCTTAAAATTCCGTTCAAGTATCGGTACCGACCTGGCCTTTTGGTATGGAGAAGGTTTTACACCGGTCCACTACCTGAATTCTACCAACAGAGCTGACCTTACAAATTACAGAAGGGATCAAAACAGAGGATTGTACTGGATTTGGGAAAATACCCTTTCTTATACCAGGCAATTAGAGAACCATTATTTCAGTATCCTTGCCGGTACAGTAGCAGAGCGCAACAAAGGACAAGGTATTGGTGGTACTGTTTTTGATATTCCTGTTGATAATATCGATGATGCTTCCCTTGGATTTGCTACTCCCGCAGAGACTCAACAGTTTTGGGGATATGAATACCTGGGTACCCTTGCATCCTATATCGGAAGAGTAAATTATAACTACAAGAGTAAATATATCTTCTCTGCAACCATGCGTGTGGATGGTTCTTCCAAATTCGGATCCAATTATAAATTTGGATACTTCCCTTCCGTTTCTCTTGGGTGGGTGTTGACAGAAGAAGATTTTCTGACCAACAATTCAATCATCAACTTCCTCAAAATTCGCGGATCCTGGGGTGTTAACGGTAATGACCAGATCGGTGACTTCCGTTATGCTTCCACTGTTGGTGGCGGACGTAACTATACATTTGGGTTGAATGATGTTTTGACAAACGGTGTTAGCCCGAATGCCATTGCTAACCCGGATTTGCGTTGGGAAGAGACTACCCAGACAAACATTGGATTTGATGCTAAAATTTTCAGAAAGGTCAGTGTGACTTTTGACTTGTTTGAAAAGAAAACTACCGGTATGTTGCTGGATATTGCTGTACCTGGTTATGTCGGAAATGGCGGGCCAATTGGTAATATTGCAACGATGTCCAACAAAGGAGTTGAACTCGAAGTAGGATGGGGTAATAAATTTGGAGGCATCGATCTGGATCTCTCAGGTAACATTTCCTATGTTCAGAATGAGGTGACAGACCTTGGAGCGGATAAAGAATTCCTGCCCGGACAGACCTTTAGTCCTCAGGGATTGGAGATTACCCGTACAGCTGTAGGATTGCCCGTTGGATATTTTTACGGGTACCAAACCGATGGTATATTCCAAACCCAGGCAGAAGTTGATGCTTATACCAATGCTGATGGCGAATTGATCCAGCCTGATGCAGCACCTGGTGATTTCCGCTTCGTAGATGCTGATGGAAATGGTGAAATAGATGCTGATGACCGAGGATTTATTGGTGACCCAACACCCAACTGGACTTATGGGTTCAATGCTTCCATAGGTTGGAAAGGTTTTGACCTTGTGGTATTTGGTCAGGGAGTTGCCGGAAATGAGGTGTTCATTGCTACTCGTCGTTTCGATTTACAAATGGCCAATATGACTGCAGATGCTCTCGATCGCTGGACAGGCGAAGGGACTACCAATTCATATCCTAGACTGGTAATGAATGATCCTAACAAAAACTTCAGCCGCAGTTCTGATTTTTATGTAGAAAATGGAGCATTTTTCAGGATCAAAACACTGCAGTTGGGATACAGTATTCCAAGGTTTGCGACAGATAAGATTGGTTTTGGTAAGATCCGTGTTTACGTTTCAGGAAACAACCTGCTGACTTTCACTCAATACAGTGGTTTCGATCCTGAGATTGGTGGTGGAAGTTATGGTGTGGACCGCGGAATTTATCCTCAGGCAAGATTTTATCTGTTTGGAATCAATGCAACATTCTAGACAACTGAATTTTGTATTGAAATTTGATGATCATTTTTTAAAATAACAGGAAATGAAAAAAATAATTCAAAATAAATATGTAATCCTCTTCGTCACAGCTTTGGTTTTGGCTTCCTGTGGTAAGGACTTCCTGGAGCTCGAACCAAGAGGTACGGACCTGGAGACGAATTTCTATCAGAATGAAGATGAACTTTTCCAGGCACTTGTAGCTACCTACGATGTATTGCAGTGGGGTGGTACAAATGGATGGACCATGAAAATGGGACTGTTGAATGCTGCTTCTGATGATACTTATGCAGGAGGAAGTGATGCTTCTGACCAGCCAAGCTGGGTGGCTTTTGACAATTTTACCCTTGATCCGTTTATCGGACCTCAACAAGGTCTTTGGAATAAAGGTTACAGCGGTATTTACAGAGCCAATTTGTTGTTGGAGAAAATAGAAGAAGTAGAAGGACTTGATGAGGAATTTAAAGCACGTACTATTGCTGAGGCTAAATTCCTGCGTGGATTTTTCTACTTTGATCTCGTTCGTTTCTTCGGTAGTGTTCCATTAATCACCAGCACCCTTTCCGCTGATGAAATTTATACACAGACCCAGGCATCGATCTCAGATGTTTATGCACAGATCGAGCAGGATCTCAACGATGCCCGTAATACTTTTGAACTTCCGGAAACTGTTTCCGGTGCTGAATTAGGGCGAATCACCAAAGGTGCAGTCAACGCTTTACTTGGTAAAGTGATACTTTACCAGAACGATGAGTCCAGAATGCTGGAAGCAGCACAATTATTTGATGAGGTTATCACCTCCGGATATTATGATCTGGAAGATAACTTTGAAGATATTTTTAAATTGGCAAATGAGTTCGGTCAGGAATCTGTTTTTGAAATTAGTTACTCCGGTAACCACCGTGGTGGATGGGATAATTTTGCTAACGGAACAGAAGGTAACTACGACGTGCAGTTTTTTGGCATGCGTGATTATGTAGGGCCGCTTTATGCAGTTGGATGGAGTTTTTGTCCGGTTACCGAAAAACTGGTGGAAGCCATGCAGGGTGACCCTCGTTTTGAGCATACCATTATTGATGGTAATCAATTGAAAAACCAGGGAGCAACCTATACCGAAGGATATCAGAATACAGATTACTTCATTCGTAAATACGCTGGTTTGCAGGAAGATCGCGCATTGGATGGTGAGCCTGCTCTGAACTGGAGTTATAATGTTCGTGAAATTCGATTTGCGGATGTTTATTTGATGGCAGCAGAAGCTTATGCTCGCGCAGGTGGAAATGATGGCAAAGCCAATGGTTATCTCAATCAGGTACGTCTGAGAGTTAGTCTACAGCCAGTAGGCGGACTTACCGGACAGACTTTGTTGGATTTCATTTATAATGAACGTCAAATGGAGTTGGCCACCGAAGGTCACCGTTTCTTTGACCTCGTGAGAACAGGTCGTGCAGTTGAAGAACTTGGAGACCAGGGCTTTACTGCCGGTAAAAATGAATTGTTGCCTATTCCACAAACGGAAATCGATATTACGGAAGGCAATTTGAAGCAAAATCCGGGATATTAATCCAGGACATTTGAGTGTGTTTTTAAGAATTATCATACTTTGATGACTTAATAGTTTTATGAAACCAATGCTCTTTATATTATCACTCCTGTTGTTATACTTTCCGGCTGAAGGTCAGATTGGAAATTTAATATGGGAAGATAACTTCAATGATGGTCAGCTGGACCTGAACAATTGGAGTTATGAGACCGGAACCGGGGTGAACGGAGACTGGGGTACAGGGCAACTTGACAGAGCCAGGGTTGAAAATGTTACCTTCGAGGACGATGTTCCAGGCGCTGAGGATGGATGTTTGGTCATAACCACCAAAAAAGAGTGGTATATCGACCGAAACTATACCAGCGGCAGGATAATCTCTGCAGGAAAAGCTTCCTGGGGGCCGGGACATCGGATCGTAGCAAGAGTATATCCCAGGGATGTCAAATACAAAGGGCAGGGCTTTGCCTTTTGGATGATGCCTGATGAAATCCCGGATGGCTGGGACTGGATCATGTGGCCCCAGGGTGGAGAGATTGATATCATGGAATACGTTGGGTCCATTCCCTTCCACAATCTTGGAAGTGTCCATTATGCCTGGTTTTGGGAAAATAACCAATGGCAATCCTGGAATCATGGCCACCAGGGAGCTTATTACAGTTATGAAACTGAACAGGTTCCCTTACCGGCTGAACCAGGTTATGGCAATTATCCTCCGGAAGAGGGAGACCTTAATGCAGGAAGTGCAGGTTTTCATAATTACGGGATCGACTGGTATGACGACAGGATTGAGTTCTTTGTGGATAGTACCGTTTATCATATTCATTATCTGAATGACGGAGGGGCTTTCCAGGTTGATGGACAAGATCAATTTGCCATTTTTAATTCGACAGGAAAAAGAGTGGCGGTCTCGGAATATTCCCATCATTTCCCGGAATGGTATCCTTATGAGCATAATATGTTCGCTATTCTGAGTGGTGGGGTAGGAGGCAGTCAATTTACTTATGGTGGCGCCATTATTTCTGAAGCTGAATTCCCTTGTTCGGTATTCATTGATTGGGTGAGGGTTTATGAACTTGATACCAGTGTGGGAGTAATTGAAAAAGCGCCAGATTTCAGTTTTGATGTTTTTCCAATTCCTGCGAACGATGTTGTAAACATTCGGATAGAGGACCCGGAAAAATATACAGTGAAAATCGCTGATATATCCGGGAAGGTTTTAGTTCATAATTCACTTGAACAATCGACCGAAATTGATGTTTCGACCCTTGAAAAGGGAATATACATGGTTATTGTCAGCAGTGGAAATAAAACTTTGTCGAAGAAAATAATTCTGCAATAATTGGCAACACACTTTGCATTGGCAAGCGCTGTAAAACTTGCTGAGCAGTTTGATAACAAAAAAATCTTTTAATAATGACTTACTTAAAATATAGCATTTTATTTTTCGTGGTGCTCGGGTTGTTCTCCTGTGAACCCTTTGTCGAGGAGAAGTCAGACCTTGGACCTCCCCCAAATCCATCGTTTACCATTACTCAGGGAGATACACCAAATGATTTCATTTTTGAGAATACTACCGAAGGGGCTTTTATCACCCAGTGGGATATTCAGGATAATGGAAAAAAAGAGGGAGAGATTGTTGAGGTGACCATACCATTTATGGGAGAATACGAGGTGACTATGACTACCTTCAATCGTGGAGGTTATGGGTCTACCAGCCAGATGGTGACGGTTACCCAGGATGATCCTAATGCCTGTTTTGGTAATTTTGAATTGCTGACGGGTTGTGATGAAAAGGTATGGAAACTGGCTCCTGAAGCTAATGCCCAGTATGTTGGGCAAAACCTGGAACAAATGTGGTGGGGCAACTCACTGGACGACGTAACCACCCGCTATTGTTTGTGGGATGATGAATGGATATTCCGTGCTGATGGAACAATGGAGTATGACAACAATGGCGATTTTTGGGCTGACGAAGACGGAAATGGAACCGTATGGCCATCTGACCTGGGATTGGCAATTGGATGTAACAGTAATGATGACTGGCCTGCGCAATATGCTTCATGGGGTTCAGGAAACCATACATTTAGCGTTAATGAAACCTCACTTTCTGTGATTGGTGAAGGTGCATTTATCGCCCTATATAAGGTAGGTACAACTGATGAGGTGTCTACTCCTCAGTCTTCAGTAACTTATAATATTTTAGAACTTACAGAGGACAGAATGGTCATTTATGCGGAATATGGATGGGGAGTTTGGCGTTTTACCCTTGTTTCTGAATAAGGAATTTTAGAAATTGAGTATCATAAAAGGAAGTTGAAAGATGGGAAGGTATTCAAGAATGTTTGAGAATGCCTTCCCGTCTCAACTCCAATTCAAACAAAAGACATGAAAAAGTTAATCGCTTATGTTTTCAGCATGTTGCTGGTTACGGTAATGGCCTGTGGTGATAAAAATGATGATAATCCTCCCGCAGCAGATTTCCCGAAAGTTTCCATTTCCAGTGTTACCGTTTTTGAAGGAGATGAAAACGCTGCTGTAAGTTTTAAAGTATCCACCAGCAAGGAGTATTCCGGGGATGTTAAAATAGATTATGAAACACAGGAAGGGACTGCCGGAGCTCAAACTGATTTTTTGCCCGCTTCCGGAACGCTGACCATCGCTGCCGGAGAACGAGAGGGTTTTATCGAAGTCGTTATTGTTGGGGATATCTATAAAGAAAGCGATGAAGAATTTAAAGTAGTGCTTTCCAATCCACAAAACGCTACCATTTCGAATGGTGAAGGTCTTGGAACCATTCGAAATGATGATACCTTCGTGGATGTACCCGAAGACGGATATATCACTCCGGACAATTATGCCGGATATGACCTGGTCTGGCAGGATGAATTTAATGGATCAGCCTTAAATACCAATGACTGGACCCATGAGATCGGTGCCAGTGGCTGGGGTAATAATGAATGGCAATATTATACAGACCGGGAAGAAAATGCCTATCTATCAGATGGTAACCTGATCATTGAAGCCAAAGAAGAAGATTATAATGGCAGTAGTTATACTTCTGCCCGTCTGATCACCAAGGACAAAAAAACCTTCACTTTCGGTCGTGTGGACATCCGTGCGATTTTGCCGGAAGGGCAAGGCATCTGGCCCGCACTGTGGATGTTGGGCAATAATATCTCAAGTATTGGATGGCCGGCTTGCGGCGAGATTGATATCATGGAACTTATCGGTCACGAACCTTCAACTGTACACGGTACTATCCATTCAGGACCTCAGGGACAAAGCTGGAGCAACCACATAGGCAATGGTTACACCTTGAGTAGCGGAAAATTCTCAGATGAATACCACGTTTTTTCCATTATATGGGAATACAATTCGATCAAATTTTTGGTGGATGATAATCAGTATTTCAGCATAACGGATGCGGACGTGTCTAATGCATATCCTTACCCATTCAATGATGAATTCTTTTTTATTTTCAACATTGCCGTTGGTGGAAACTGGCCGGGATATCCTGATGCAACCACCGAATTCCCGCAAAGGATGATCGTGGATTATATTCGTATTTTCCAGGAGAATTGATCAGGTAGAAAAACAAAACGATTATACCTGCTTTATCATCGGCCAAAGTGATAAAGAAATGTCTGACTTCAGGGAGGCCGAAATGGAGTGATTTTGAGTGTTTTGAAAATGATCAATCACTTCTTTTTATCAGCACAATCACGAATTTTTATTTGAAATGAAAAAGACTTACCTAACCTTGTGGGCATCTCTAATTTTTGTATTAATGTTGAATGCCCAGAATGAAATAGACCAAAAAGTAGAGGATTTATTGTCCAAAATGACTCTCGAAGAAAAAGTTGGGCAAATGAATCAATATTCCGGTTTTTTTGATGTTACCGGACCAGCACCAATTTTTGGTGAGAGCAAGAATAAATACGAGCATATCAAGTCAGGACAGGTAGGGTCAATGTTAAATGTATTGGGTGTCAAAGAAGTCCGTAAAATGCAACAGTTGGCCGTAGAAAACTCCCGCCTTGGAATTCCCCTGTTGTTTGGGTACGATGTTGTACATGGGTATAAAACCATGGCCCCCATTCCTCTGGCAGAAGTAGCCAGCTGGGACATGGAGGCAATTGAAAAATCTACCCGGGTATCCGCTA
>QQUB01000401.1 GCA_008501835.1 Bacteroidota bacterium | reverse complement strand
ACCACAATTGGCATGAACCTTTGCACGAGGATCTACCAACATGGAAAGCAGGATCGGTTGGGTTTGATCCAAAGATAGTTGTAACAGGAACTGGCTTTCATCAATATCCTTGTCTCCTGCTTTTTTGCGGGGAACAATGACCTTGGAAGGGTTTGCCAGGGGTGTTGTCTGGGGAGCGAAAAACTGATTGTTTTGGTAATCCTCCGATTCTTCCACCCAATAACCGGCCAGTCCGTCATTTAATTGGCGGTATTCGCCGATACGTAGGGGAATTTGAACTTTCTCAAAACCAAAAGTCTCCCGCTTGAGATAATTCCCAACGTCCTTTTTCTTAACCGGGTCTTCAACTATATCGCCAAAATTACTTACGTCCTGATTTATGTAGTGGGAACTGACATCCACGGCAAGTGTTTCCTGAAGTTCCAGATTTACTGAAGTTCTCACCAGGGCAAGTGGCTGTCCCATAAGTAATGCAAGTGCCTCATGTTGGGCAAAGGTCTCCGGTTCAATATTCTCCATGGCAATGTTAAGGGTATCCATGAATGATTCTACGAATCCGTCTGTCTGTCCTTGTTCACATAACCATCTTACCATTTTTGCGAGATGAGGATTGTCGATGTCTGCAGGAAGAACAGGGCCGGAATTACCCGGAAAAACGCGCCATCTTCCCATCTGGTCGATGTATCCAAGTGCATGCCCATGTTGGCTGTAAATCATTAGGCTGCCGTCGAGATTATTGGGAAGGACCCATCCGCAAATTGGATTGGTAGCAGGATGATCGTTCATTTCAGTGATTTCTTCCATGGCGGACATCCATCTGAAGTTCAACCTGGCCCCCTGGGCAAACCTTGGTGGCAGGGCCACTTCTTTTTGGTCGCTTTTTCCCGGAATAGTCATAGTCGTTGGCCCAATTACCGGTTGATCACTTAACTTAACCGTTTTATCAGGTGGCCATGGCCTGCCGAAATTATCTACCAGGTAAAGTTCTTCAATACCCAGTTTTCCTGCTCTTATCGGAGAGAAAGGAAGGCTCTCATTGGGAGAGATCCTGTTGGCGGTCTGAACTGCATTCCGAACCTTGTCCGTGAAGGTAGTGTCACTCGCTGCCGGATCAGCAACAGGTAACTGGAATATCTGGTGCCTCATGACCAGCCCCTTGTCAAAACCTCCCATGGCCTGGGATAATCCCCGAATGGCAGTTAATTTTTTGTACGATAACAAATAAAGGACCTTATGGTATATTGATCTCACCTGTGACTGGAACCAGGTAATTACCGCATTGTAATTTTTATTGAGGTACTCTTGTTGATGATTTGAATCGATATTTTGCTCCGTGTAAAACCTGTTTAAAGAACTCCCGATATTGACTTTGAGCCAGTTGAGGAAAGCCTGAAGGTGTGCATCACTTTCCGCGAGATAAATATCGATAGGATCGGTTTTATCCGAAACTTCGTTTTTGAAATAGGTTGCCTTTAGGTTCACCAGATCCAATGCCCATGAAATGAAAGCATCCAGGTTGGCCTCAATGTCATGTTTGAGGTTCTTTTCCGTGAAAAACTGATTCAGGACGGGATGATCGGGATCAGTCTGAATGAATCCGATATACCAGTCAATCAGGGCGGCGTCTGTTTGGCTGAGTTTGGTAAGTTGGTTTTCGAACCATTGCTCAATTTGATCTTTAGGTTCGCGATCCGGAGTTGGTACGGGAAGATCAGGTGCAGGGACACCTGCTTTTTCTATCCATTGTTTGAAATTGGCCATGGTAGGCTGCGGGTCGTTTAGATCCAGTTTTTCATCCGCATAGAACTGTTCCATTAAAAAGGGAACAATGTATTCAGCAAGTGATTTCTTAAGCTTGGTATTCCCGTGTGGTGTAAGGATACTTCTTCCATTAAAATCTATTGAGACGGAGTCGTATGGAGGTGATTGAGGTATGAAATCCGTTTCTCCCAATTTATAATATTTGGAAATGTAACCGGTTGAATAATCATCCTCTTTTCCAGAATTTTTAGGTAGCTGGAAAACCCCCATATTCCAGTTCAATAATAAAGGATGCCATCTGCTTGTGGCCGAAGCGGAATAAGCGGGAATTCCCATTTGTTCAATGGAGGACTGTAAACTTTGCAGAGATTGTTCTGTGACAGATTCAAAATTGATGGTACTGTCCAGTTCCTTACAATTTCTAAGACCATCCACCCTTGAAGTATCCGGATGTCCATATCTGGTTGAAGGGTTAAACCCGCTGATCAGAACGACCGGGTCATTTGGTCGCCAATATCGAGGAGCGGCTTTGGTCTCCAGAATATATTTGGGACGGTGCTTTATTTGAGGAAAATTGGCTTCAAGCAAGAGTCTGTTCAATCGTTGTAATCCTCCCGGAGGGAGTGTTTTGTTTTTTTGTTGTGTAAGTAATTCCTGCGCCTCGGCAGATGTTTTTCCGGTGGGGAAATTTAATTTGTTGTTGGCTGCATCCATCCATTTGTTTAAAATGTCGATTGCTGCAGTTTTATCTTTTTTACTTATCGGAGTACTGAGTTTTGAACTGATGCCACCGCTTAATTTATTCAGAGCCTGCCAGAAAGTTTTCCAGTTGTTAATATCATTACCAGAAATATATTGGTGCTCAAGCTGGTATGCGGTCAGGTTGTTCTGAACAAGTTGGTGGCTTGTGGTGATTGAATTTATTATGGTGTTTTTCTGAACTGTCAGATCATTCAGTTTGGTATCAATTTCCCAGGAAATGAATTGTTTCATCCTGTCCATGGCATCTTTAAGGATCTTCAATCCGGCTTCATATTGTTCTTTGGTCTGTTTTTTCCCGGGAGAGCCAGTGTTTTGATTACCGAAACCTCCTTGATTTTGATTGCCAAAACCTCCCTGGTTTTGGTTTCCAAATCCACCACCGCCAAATCCGCCTCCACCGAAGCTACCTCCGCCGCCATCAAAACCTCCACCATTTCCGCCATTATTGAAGTCTGGTGGGGGTGGAGCGTTTTTAACTTTCAGGTAATTCATTTCCCATTTAAGATACCAGCACCAGTCTGCATAGATCTGTTCCCGAAGAGACTCAATGTGAGATTCGGTAGCGTCCAGGTTCTGTTGCAACTTGTTTAACTCGTTTAGGTTGTCCCCGATCTCAGGTGGCAGGGTTATTTGTTGCGTGTCAGAAACCTGATCAGCCTTGTTATTGGAACGGCTTTGTGCCCGAATACTCCAGATCTTCCCTCCTTTTTCAGCAGTAAACTGTTTTTCGTGCCGAAGTGCTTCAAATTTTGGTCCGATATCCAGGTTTTTATCCTGTAGTTGATTATTTAATTGAATCGCTTCTAAATGGTCTTCAATAATTTCCTTTTTTCCAGGAGATAACTCAGTGGCCACCAGAGCTGAAATAGCTTCTGTGGCGGTATTGGCTAAAGAAATTTTTATATCACCTGGTTGAATGTCCGGCATGTCGGAAGGGACTGCATCAAAGGTGTATGATGCATAACAGATCATTTTATCCGGGAACTGACTTTTGATCGTATCGTTGAGCTTTCCCCAGATATTGGCTTCCTGACTTCGGAAATTTACACTTAGGACACTTTTAGGGTCGTAAGCCTTTGGCTGGAGCAAACCGGTTGAATCGATCCATTGATATTTGATCAATTCATCCCAGGCAGTTGTTTTTCCATCATCACCTTTGATGGAACTCATAGAGTTTTGATCGATCTGGATGGGAATGTACCATTGAAATTCTTTACGAATGGCATCGAGAAGGTCCAGGTACAGGTAGTTGGTTTGCTGATGGGTTCCATGTACGCCAACATCCTTGGTAGTATTGTGATCCTTTTGCCATTTACTTTTAAAAGAATTACTAAAAACACTGAAGTAATCTTTTGACTCGTCGCTATAAAAGCCGATCACTTCATAGTCAATTTCGGCTCCGGGAGCACCTGCTGATTCATCACAATACCCGAAAATACTTCGGGAAGCAGGATAAAACCCCGCAAAGGAAGGGTCCCCGTAACCTACAGCAGTAAGATCATGGGATAGGTATTCATCATTGCTGCCTTTGGCGGTACCCAGGGGCACGGCACGGCCTACGAAACGATAGGGTTGTTCATCTGCGCTACTAACTTGTGCCGGGAAAATGGAGTAGTAATTCTCCAGTAAGTTATTGTTGCCATCCTTGTCGGCCCCTGTCGGCCATAAATAGTCACTTTCAATAAGAACGGAAGATTTATTCTGCCCATTTTCTTTCCTCGATACTATCCACCTGTTCGGAACCGCCGGGAAGTTGGATTGATTGAGTAATTGCTCTATGGCATTAAGGTTTTTTGTTATGATCTCTGGTGTCGAGGTATCAGGTTGCCTCAATGCCGGTGAAGCAGCAATTGCGGCATTGGAGACTCCGTTTACCGGGGTTAACCATTTTAGGTCGGCAGATAATAACTCATTCCAGATCGTTTGTCCGTCTGTGGGACCAAAAACATTCAGGAAAGACTGCTGCTCAATAAGTGCGATGCTCATGGACCTATTTAATCCTTCCGGCAATGCCCAATGAAAGTGTAATCCTTTTTGAAGTTGATGACTGGCTTCAAAAGGGTTCACTGCTATTGTTTCACTGATATAAGGAGCCTCTTTTGAAACGGTGGATTTGGACCATGGAAGCCTGGTGAAGTCAGTAAGCGGAGCTGCTATATTATCCAAAGGTTGATCAACCTGCAGCGCGTCCAGGTGTATAGGGACAATTAGGTGTTTCGGCATTCTTTACTTATTAAAAAGTTATGTAAGTAGCAGACGAATGCCATCAACAGGGGACAAACATAAAAAGCTTTTATCCCTTTTAACTGACACTCATCAATTAAAATAGTAATTGTGTACCAATAATAAAATAGCTAAATACGTTTGGAAAAATTTCAACCCTTTACCGAAGAAAGGATCGAAGCAGGCCAAATCTAAAGAAATATTTAATTTTATCCAACTGTCGGGCGGTATAAAATTTTAAGAATTGTTACCTGGCAATATAAATGATTGATAAAGAGGGAAACCTGTTTTTGAGCCAGGTTTGAGAAAAGGTAGGATTCTATTAGAAATGCTATTTTTGGAAAAAATAGTATTTCTGGTTCCTGCATAAATGAACAAAGGGCCTGATTCAAAATCAGGCCCTTTGTTCGTTCTATTTAACCAAATTAGTTGCCAATACTGTGTACTGAAGACTGAAGACTGTGTACTGCGGACTGACCCCTAATTACTCAACTCATCCCGGTATACCACCGCAAGAATTACCTGTCCCACCGCCCTGAGTACATTCCGGTCAATGATGTCCATATTGTCATTGTGGGTATGCCAGTGGTCTCCGAATTTTTGACCTTTCATATTGATGATGTCGACCATTGGGATGTTGGCGATGGTATTTATGAAATAGTGGTCATCCCAGGCAAGGCCTTCCTGTTTGTTGATAAAATAGGCTCCATAACCCATTTTACGGGCAGTGGACCACAATCCATTAGTGAGCCCGGGAGCATAATACATAGATACATCTTCTTTGTGGAAAGTAGCACCTGAAGCACCTACCATATCCAGGAGGATTCCATATTTGGGACGATGACCGCTTAAATTTTTGGCATAATATTGTGCCCCTATGGCCCAGGAGTTTTGTCTTTTTTCAACAGCGACTTTGTCAGCCGGATCCGGTTCCGGTTCAGTGCTGTCTCCGTAATCTTCTGCATCGAAGAAAACAAAGTCTATGCCCAGTTCCGGTCCGTTCAAACTAAGCTGACGGGCAACTTCAATCAAAACGCCAATCCCGCTTCCCCCATCGTCAGCACCCAAAATAGGTTCTTCCTGATCAAAGGTGCTGAGATCTGAATCTGCAATATGACGGGTATCCCAGTGGGCAGCAAGAATAATGCGGTTTGGGTTATCGGGTTTGTATTTTGCAATGACGTTCGTGGCAGGAAACTTTTCTCCGGTATATACTTCTGCTTCAAAGTTTTGCTCCGTGACTTCCAGACCATAGGAGGTCATTTTTTCGACGAACCAGTTCTTGCAGTTTTCGTGTCCCTCACTGCCTAGTACGCGGGGGCCAAAATCAACTTGTTTTTGAACATAGGCGAAGGCAGAATCCCTGTTGAAGGCGGGAACTTTTACGGCGGGTTTTTCCACTACAGGAGTTTCCGGCTGATCTGATGAAGGATCGTTTTTACAGGTCAGTATAACTGTAGCAGAAAGAACGGCCAATATCAAAAGGCCAGTGAGAATAGTGCGTTTTGAATTCATTATATAAAATTTACGTTTTAGGGGTGTAATAATAAAGGAGATCGCAAATGTCGCAAAGGTTGTGCTAAGTTCGCTAAGAATGAGAAAGTTTTCTTAATAAATTTCACCCATTCAACACTTATCGAATTCACAACTTAGTTTACTTATTCCCAAAATGAACCCAACCCTGAGCTTTTATCGGATGAATATTTCCACCCTTGGTATGCAGCTTGATACCATCTTCGGCGGCAGTGATCTCCCCGGCGATGTAGATGTCTGCCATATACTTCACCTTTTCCAGGTCTTTAGGGTCCACAGTGAAAAGTAATTCGTAATCTTCCCCACCACTTAAGGCACAGGTGATAGGGTCCATATTAAAATCAATAGCAGTTATTTCTGCTTCCTGGTTGATGGGAACTCCACTTTCTTCAATAAAAGCCCCGACTCCGGATTGCTTGCAGATGTGGAATATTTCCGATGCCAGACCGTCCGAAATGTCGATCATGGACGTTGGTACCAACTCAGCTTTTTCGAATTGGTCGATCATGTCTTTGCGAGCTTCTGGTCTCAATTGTCTGCCCACCAGATAATCTTTGCCCTGAAGGTCAGGTTGGACTCCGGGATTAGACAGATATATCTGCTTTTCCCGCTCCAGCAGTTGTAATCCAAGGTAAGCTGCACCCAAGTTGCCAGTTACACAAATGATGTCACCGACTTTGGCACCGCTGCGGTAAGTGAGTTTATCCTCCTCACCCTGACCGATGGCTGTAACAGAAATGTGCAATCCTTTTGGAGAAGAAGTGGTGTCTCCCCCTACGAGGTCGACATTGTAGTATTTGCAGGCAGTATGGATGCCATCATACAATTCTTCCAAAGCCTCTACTGAAAAACGATTGGAAATGGCGATCGAGACCAAAACCTGTTTCGGGCGTGCGTTCATCGCATAAATGTCCGACAGGTTCACAATGACTGATTTATATCCTAAATGTTTCAAAGGTGTGTACATCAGGTCAAAATGAATTCCCTCAATCAGGGTGTCCGTCGAAACAACGGTTTTCAAATGGCCATTGTCGATTACGGCGGCATCGTCTCCAATTCCCTTGAGGGAGGAAGGGTTTTTTATTTGAGTTTTTTCGGTGAGATGGTCTATTAATCCAAATTCTCCGAGTTCGTTGACGTCTGTTCTTTTTTCTGACATGTTTCGGTTGAGAGTTACGGGTTGCGGGTTACGAGTTACACGTTACGAGTTCTTATTCTAACCCGTATCACGTATCTCGTAACCCGAAACATTATAAGTTATTCAACAAAGCTTCCGTTTCGGAATAGTCTTCTCCGGTAGCTTTGGCTTTTTCGATGGCTTTCTTACCGTATTTTTTGGCTTTCCCTTTTTTGCCGAGTTTGACATAAAGAGCCGCTACGGTATCCAGATTGAAATATTGTTCGTTTAACTCAACAGATTTCCTGGCCCAGCCAAGGGCTTTTTTGAGCATTTTTTTGTCATCAACAGAGGTGTAGAATGCCCAGGCGTAGCTGTTCAGTTCGTCGTAATTGTCTGACGGGTATTGGTCAAGGTAGGAGGCTGTGGTTTCTGCAAAATCCTGGAAATTTCCATTGCTGTAATGATAATTCAATTTCATCTGCAACACTGATTTTTGTGCAATTTCAGGATAGAACTGTCTGATGATCTCTTCAGCTTTATCAAAATCAGGGCTCATTTCTCCCTGAAAAACCTGCTGTACCGCGAGGTCAAAGACCTTATTTTCCATGCTTTCCTGCCCCATGAGCTTCTCGAAGGACATTTTATTGTCTGCAAAGAATTTGAACATTTCAGAATTTACATCATCCACAGTGTAATAGATGAGTTCCATAGCATTCTCAGAAGTCCAATCCTCCTGAGTTTCCAAAAAGGCTTCTACCACAGGTTTGTGCCCACCGTCCATCATGTCGATTTTCATCTTGGCTAATTGGTAGAGGAATTCAGGGTCACGGTCACCTCTTTTAAACCTTCTTTCCAGGGTGCCTATGCCATTTTCTGTATCTGATGCAGCTTCACCGAGCGCGAGAAAGGTTTCTACTGGTTGATAACCAATGCCTCTGTGGACCAGATCTCCATTTCCATCTACAAAGAGAAAACTTGGATAAGCTCTTACATTATATTGTCTGGCTAAACCCGGTCCTTCTCCTTTTTCCATGTCGATCTTGACATTGATAAAGTTCTCGTTGTAATAATTCCCGACGCTGACATCTGAAAAGACGTTTTTATCCATCATTTTACAAGGGCCGCACCATGAAGCATAGGCATCCACAAAAATGATCTTGTCCTGATCAGCAGCTTTCGTGAGTATCTCATCCCAGGTTCCATGCTGGAATTTCATCTGGCCAAAAGCCTGGGTAGCTGAAAATAAAAGCAGGAATAAAATTAATTGAGTGTATTTCATGTTTGTTGTTGTTTGATGGTTCGCATAGCTCACCGTTATAATGGTTTAATGTTGTTATAAAATAGATTAATCTTAATGAAAACTTACAACTACCAAACTGGTTCAAGGGGGTCAATGTTCAAGTAGTTCTAGAAGCAAGTCATAATCATTTGGTAGTATCTTTCTTATCACGGCTGGATCTTCATTCAAAACCGTAGGTCGTAAACCGTCAGCCGTCAGCCGTTAGTTTCTGCCGACTGAACTACGCTCCTTTAATCTTTTTCAGAAACAGTTCCACACGTGTACTGGCTTTTCGACCAACTACCTTTGCTTTTTCCAGAGCATTTTCTGCTACCTCAATAGCCTCCGCTTTTTTGCCATTTTCCAGTAAAATTCCGGCATAGGTAAGATCGTAATCGTATTTACCACTTACTTCAGCAGCTTTTTTGGCACAGTTTTCAGCAAAATCCATGGCTTTTTTATCGTCGCGGAAATTTTGAACGATGACAATAGCGACTCTACTCAATTCTTTCTCATCGTCTGCTATTTCAGTTTTGACATATTTTTTGGCTGCCTTCAGGTAAGTCTTGGAGTCTTTGAAGGCAAGGCTGTTTTTCATGTCGTTGACCATCATGAATCTGTCTGCACCTTCCGGATAGTGTTTTTTGATTTTGTCGTATGCTTCATCAAGCAGGTCCCTGGATTCAAATTCAACAGCTTTGTCTGCGGTGTTTTGGCAAGCAAAAACAATTTTCTGCTGCACTGCTTCTGTTGAAAACAATTTTTCCAGATGACTGCGTTGAGCAATGAACTGTCCAAAAATGTAGGAATCTGCCTGAACAGTGGATTCCATCAGGATGCTCAGGTTACCTTCGGTGGTGAGATCCTTTTGGCTTCGGATGTATTCATTGGCAATTTTCAGACTGTTCTGGCCTGATTTGTTCAGTGCCTTGATATACTTGAGTACCAGCTGCGGGTCGCGGTTTCCTTTTTCATATTCCTCGGCGTATTTCTCGCTGTTATCATTAAGCGCCAGGGCCTTCTTACCAAGGTCAAGGAATCTTTCAACATTTTGTGCTCCACGTACCGACTGCACCACTTTTCCATCAGGAGCGATGTAATACAGGGTAGGGTAGGCACTTACCGGATAGGTTTTCCCGAATTTCAACCCTTCTCCTTTTTCCATGTCCAGTTTGAGGTTGATGAAGTTTTTGTTATAAAAATTGCCAACCTCCGTTTGTGTGAAGACGTTTT